>NZ_JAMYOQ010000005.1:0-254383 GCF_040319905.1 Mesorhizobium sp. M0833
GAAACCCCAAACAAGGGGGCGGAGCTCACAAAGACGAGCGAAATCCCTGCGATCCCGCCCCATCCAAACATCCCCGGTTACTGCGCAACAGGCCCCCTTGGGGGGAGATTGGCCGTCACCACGATCATCGCCCGTGGCCCAGCCATCACGGCTTTATCGATGGGCCGGTATCCGCTAAGGGGCGGAGACGAATTCTCCGGACGCAAATATGACCGCCAAGACCAAATCGCCACCTCTCTTCCTCGGCATCGACACCGGCGGCACCTATACCGACGCGGTGCTGTGGTCGGAAGCCGGCGGCCCAAGCGGCAAGGTTCTGGCCAAGGCCAAGGCGCTGACGACGCGCCACGATCTCGCCGTCGGCATATCGGGCGCGGTCGATGCGGTGCTGCAAAAAGCCGGCACCGACCCGACTGCGATAAAACTGGTGTCGATGTCGACGACGCTTGCCACCAACGCGTTGGTCGAGGGCCAGGGCGGCCGGGTCGCACTGGTGATGATCGGCTTTGCCGAGGGCGACCTTGCCCGTGACGGGCTGAAGACGGCGCTCGGCACCGATCCCGTGGTGTTCTGCCCCGGCGGCCACGATGTGCACGGCAATGCGGCAAAGCTCGATCTGTCCGGGCTGGAGGCAGCTTTGCCGGAACTGGAAAAGTCGGTGTCCGGCTTTGCCGTCTGCGCCTATTTCGCTACCCGCAACCCGGCGCACGAGCTAAGCGCGCGTAACCTGATCCGCGACATAACCGGCCTGCCGGTCACCGCCAGCCACGAACTTTCGGCAAAGCTCGGCGGCCCGCGCCGGGCGCTGACGACCTTGCTCAACGCCAGGCTGATCTCGATGATCGACCGGCTGGTCGCGGCGACCGAAGGCTTTTTGGCCGCGCGCAACATCGCCGCCCCGCTGATGGTGGTGCGCGGCGACGGCGCTCTGGTCTCTGCCGCCTTTGCCCGCCAGCGGCCGATCGAGACGATCCTGTCCGGCCCGGCCGCCAGCCTCGTCGGCGCCCGCCACATGACCGGCCTTGACGATGCCGTGGTCTCCGACATCGGCGGCACCACCACCGACGTCGCCGTGCTCGACAAGGGCCGGCCGCGGCTCGATCCGGAAGGCGCCACCGTCGGCGGCTTCCGCACCATGGTCGAAGCCGTCGCCATGCGCACCTTTGGGCTGGGCGGCGATTCCGAAGTGGCGCTGGAGGACGGCGTGCTCAACCCGAAAATCCTGCTCGGGCCGCGCCGTCTGGTGCCGCTGGCACTGGCCGGCATGATGCATGGCAAGGCCGTCACGGCGGAGCTCGAACGCCAGCTGCGGACCCCCAACCCCGGCCGCATGGACGGACGCCTGGCGGTTCGGACCGGGGTGCCGGAGCGGCTCGCAGCCGGACTGACCGGTGCCGAAGCCAAGCTTTACGAACTGATCGGTGCCGTGCCGCAGGCTCTCGACAGATTGCTGACCTCGAATGCCCAGAACGCCACCTTGAACCGGCTGGTGTCGCGCGGGCTGGTGCATGTCGCCGGCTTCACGCCGTCGGATGCCGCGCATGTGCTGGGCAGGCAGGCCAATTGGGATGCGGCCGCGGCGCGTCTCGGCGCCGAGCTGTTCGCGCGCAGGCGCGACGGCCGCGGCCAGTTCATCGCCGCCTCGCCGGAGGCGATCTCGGAACGGGTGCTGACCGCGCTGACCCGCCTGTCGGCCGAAGTTATCCTCGAGACCGCCTTCGCCGAGGATGGGCTGGATGGTGCGGCGACCGTCGCCCATGCGCTGGTCCAGCGTGCCGTCGACGCCCATCCAGGCATCGCCCGCCTCAGCGTCGCGCTCGACCGTCCGGTCATCGGCCTC
The DNA here is from genome assembly GCF_040319905.1 of Mesorhizobium sp. M0833. Classification (NCBI taxonomy): domain Bacteria; kingdom Pseudomonadati; phylum Pseudomonadota; class Alphaproteobacteria; order Hyphomicrobiales; family Phyllobacteriaceae; genus Mesorhizobium; species Mesorhizobium sp. M0833. The sequence goes on from NZ_JAMYOQ010000005.1 coordinate 1,841, forward strand.
GGCGCCTCGGCGCCACTGCACTATGCCGGCCTAGCCGAGCTGGTCGGCAACGACTGCGTCGTGCCGGAGGATACCGATGTCGCCAACGCGCTCGGCGCCGTCGTCGGCCAGGTCCGGGTTTCGGCCGAGGCGCGGGTCAGTCAGCCCAAGGAAGGCCTGTTCCGCGTCGCCTCAGGTGAAAGCGTGCGCGATTTCAACGACGAAGCGGCGGCGATCGCCGCGGCGGAGAAAGATGTGCGCGCGATTGCCGCCGGGCGGGCGAAGGATGCCGGCACCGACAGCGCCGAGATCGAAATCGCCAGCGAGTTTCGCGTCTCGACCGTCGAGGGCCAGCGCATGTTCATCGAGGCGCATGTCGTCGCGGTGGCGTCGGGACGGCCAAGGATTGCGGTGTGAGCGCGTAATCTCCCCCCTCGAGGGGGAGATGTCGCCGAAGGCGACAGAGGGGGTCGCCTCGCATGAAGCGCGACTTCCTTCTGCCGCAGGAGGCCGAGCCCGGTCGAACCGACCCCCTCTGGCCGCTTCGCGCCCATCTCCCCCTCGAGGGGGGAGATCGGCAGCGAAAACGCCCTACCTTCACCTAAGCCGAATTGACCCTGCCACCCTGACATGTCAAAGGCCCGGCCTAGCCTTTCGTCTGGAGAAGCCCTGATGACCGATCGCGTCGAGATCGCCGGATTGCGGATTGCCCGCGAGCTTCATGATTTCGTCGTGAACGAGGCGCTGCCGGGCACCGGCATCGAGGCGGAGGCATTCTGGAACGGTTTTTCGGCCATCGTCCATGATCTCTCGCCAAAAAATCGGGAGCTGCTCGAAAAGCGCGACGCCATGCAGGACAAGCTCGACCGCTGGTACCGCGACAATGGCGCGCCCGTCGACATGGAGGCCTACAAGGCGTTCCTCCGCGAGATCGGCTATCTCCTTCCCGAGGGGCCGGCGTTCGGCGTGACCACCGAAAATGTCGACCCGGAAATCGCTTCGGTCGCCGGGCCGCAGCTGGTGGTGCCGGTGATGAACGCGCGTTATGCCCTGAACGCCGCCAATGCGCGCTGGGGCTCGCTGTACGATGCGCTCTACGGCACCGATGCCATTCCCGAGACGGACGGCGCCGAGCGAGGCAACAAATTCAATCCGGCGCGCGGCGCCAAGGTCGTGGCCTGGGTGAAGAGCTTCTTCGACGAGGCGGTGCCGCTCACCACAGGCAAATGGGCCGGCGTCAACGGGCTTTCGGTCGCCAACGGGATGTTGCGGCTCGGCGAGGGTGCCGGCGCCACCATGCTTGCCGACCTCAAGCAGTTTGCCGGCTATCGCGGCGATGCCGCCAATCCCGAAGCCGTCCTGCTGGTCAAGAACGGCCTGCACATCGAAATCGTCGTCGACCACAACAACCAGATCGGCCGCACCGATCCGGCGGGCATTGCCGATGTCGTGCTGGAATCAGCGCTGACCACCATTCAGGACTGCGAGGATTCGGTCGCCGCGGTGGATGCGCAGGACAAGGTGCTGGTCTACCGCAACTGGCTCGGCCTGATGAAGGGCGACTTGGCGGAAGAGATCACCAAGGCCGGCAAGAGCTTTGTCCGCAGGCTCAACCCCGACCGCACCTATACCGCGCCGGATGGCGGCACGCTGACCTTGCCAGGCCGCTCGCTGATGCTGGTCAGGAATGTCGGCCACCTCATGACCAATCCGGCGATATTAGACCGCGAAGGCAACGAGGTGCCGGAAGGCATCATGGATGCGGCGCTGACGGTGCTGATCGCGCTGCACGACATCGGCCCGAACGGGCGGCGCGCCAATTCTCGCGCGGGCTCCATGTACATCGTAAAGCCCAAGATGCACGGGCCGGAGGAAGTCGCCTTCGCCGTCGAGATTTTCGACCGCGTCGAAGCGCTGCTCGGCATGGCCAGGAACACCATCAAGATGGGCATCATGGACGAGGAGCGGCGCACCACCGTCAACCTCAAGGGGGCGATCCGTGCCGCCAGGGACCGCGTCGTCTTCATCAACACCGGCTTCCTCGACCGCACCGGCGACGAGATCCACACTTCGATGGAAGCCGGCCCGATGATCCGCAAGGGCGACATGAAGCAGGCCGCCTGGATTGCCGCCTACGAAGCCTGGAACGTCGATACCGGGCTGGAATGCGGGTTGGCCGGCCACGCCCAGATAGGCAAGGGCATGTGGGCGATGCCCGACCTGATGGCGGCAATGCTGGCCGAGAAGATCGCGCACCCCAAGGCCGGCGCCAACACCGCCTGGGTGCCGTCGCCCACGGCGGCAACCCTGCATGCCACGCACTACCACAAGGTCGACGTCCACGCCGTGCAGCAGGCTCTGACGAGCCGGCCCAAGGCCAGGCTCGACGACATCCTGTCGGTACCGGTGGCAAGGCTGCCGAACTGGTCTCAGGAAGATATCCAGAAGGAACTCGACAACAACGCACAAGGCATTCTGGGCTATGTCGTGCGCTGGATCGACCAGGGCGTCGGCTGCTCGAAAGTACCAGATATAAACGACGTCGGCCTGATGGAGGACCGCGCCACGCTGCGCATCTCCTCTCAGCACATCGCCAACTGGCTGCATCACCGCGTCTGCACGCCCGAGCAGGTCATGGAGACGATGAAGCGCATGGCGGCTATCGTCGATCGCCAGAACCAAGGCGATCCGCTCTACCGGCCGATGGGGCCGGAATTCGACAAGTCCATCGCGTTTCTTGCTGCCTGCGACCTGGTCTTCAAGGGCCGCGTCCAGCCCAACGGCTACACCGAGCCAGTGCTGCACGCGCGGCGGCTGGAACTGAAGGCGAAGCAAGGGCGTAGGATGAAACCTATAACAATCGGGCTATAAACGCTTGCGGATCGCCAAGCATTAAATGTTTTCACGATGCACTGTAGGGTGGAGGCTGGCCTTGACTGGCTATTACGATTTGCTCCGCAGATAGCGTGCGGGCGGATTTCGCGGGAGGGGGACGAATGAGCAAAAACAAGTCTGAACTAAATGTCGGGAAATTCTTGGTATCGATATTAGTTATTTGGGGGGCATTGCTGCTCAACTCGCTGCCGATCCAAGCTGCAGAAGAGGTGCCGTTAGCTGTTCCTCTTATAAAATTGGAATACCCGGGAAATCCACCCAATATCCGGATGTTGTATGTTAAGGTGCTGTCCCTCGGTAACCGAAAAATAAATCAACCACTCTTATTGGATACCGGATCCAGTGGCATGACGATCGACTGTGCTTCTGTGCTTCCGAGGAAGCTGTGTTCCGTCGAAGGTATAAAAATCAGGAAAGATCTGGAACTAGATGGGATAACCGTCACCACCCAAAAAGCCGTCATGAATTACGGAAGCTACGATGAGTACGGAAATGTTGCGTTGGCCCGAGTGACTTTCGGCTCTCGAGGCTCTTCCGTTTCCACCGTGGCATCAATCCCCTTCCTTGTTCGCTATAAGCAGGTCAGACGCACCACAGGTGAAATTGTCGGCGGCCGGCTCTGGCCAAAAGGGATTTTTGGCATTTCCCCTATTGGGGGTGGTGGACCAAATCAAATGCTGAAATCCCCAATGGATGCCGTGAGCCCCAGAAATGGCTTGCGAAAGGGGTATTATCTTTCTCCGATAGGAACCGATTGGAGAGCTTGCACGAACGAGGAGGCCAATTGCCCGGCAGTTAAGGCACTTCACATTGGGATATCGGACAGCGTGAAAAGCGGCTTCAATATGGATAAGTGGAAAACCGCTAGCGAGCGCTACAACTTCCCAACCATAGGTTCATGTATCCTATTGAAAGAAAAAACAACTTGCCGGCCGACGCTTTACGACACGGGAAACTCCACGATCGTAATAGCGGACAACCCGCCAAAAGATTCGGGCGGATCAATGGATGTCGGGACCAGAGTGGCGGTAAAAATCGCGATGCTGGGGGAGTGGAAGTTCGACACGTCATACGGATCCGAGTTGGAATTCTCTCCAACGATCGGCCACAACATCATTGGCATACGATATTTTGAAACGAATAGTTTACTAGTTGACCTCGAAGCGAAAGAGATCGGAATCCGCATCGGGAATTGACCAGAACTCTTCTTTGTATTCGGCCGTAGGACGGGACGCTCCTACGCCGCCTGCGCCATCCGCTCCGAACTCATGCGGTAGGAAATCGCTTCGGCCAGATGGATGCGGCCGACCGTCTCGCTGGCCTCGAGATCGGCCAGTGTCCGCGCCACCTTCAAGACGCGGTGGTAGGCTCGTGCGGAAAAGCCGAGCTTTTCGCTGGCATCCCTCAGCAGCGACAGGCCGGCGGCATCCGGCATGGCGATCTCCTCGATGACTGACGGCGAGCAATGCGCGTTGGTGGTGGCGGAGGTCGCGCCGAGCCGTTCGAAACGCTCACGCTGGATCGTACGGGCGCGGGCGACGCGTAGTGCCACAGCTGCGCTCTTCTCCGCCCGGTCCGGCCGGATCAGATCGCTGGCCGAGACCGCCGGCACCTCGATCCTGAGATCGATGCGATCGAGCAGCGGGCCGGAAATGCGGGCCTGGTAGTCGGTGCGGCAGCGGTCGCCGCGCAGGCAGCGATAGCCCGGCTCGCCGGCCATGCCGCAGCGGCACGGGTTCATCGCCGCGACCAGCTGGATGCGTGCCGGATAAGTGACGCGATGATTGGCGCGCGCGATCATGCAGTCGCCGGTCTCGAGCGGCTGGCGCAGCGCGTCGAGCGCCTGCGGCGAGAATTCGGGAAACTCGTCGAGGAACAGCACGCCGTGATGGGCGAGCGAGGCCTCGCCCGGCCGCACGCGCAACCCGCCACCGACCATCGCCGCCATCGAGGCCGAATGATGTGGCGCGCGGAACGGCCGCCGGTCGGTGAGTTTTCCTTCCCCGAGCTCGCCGGCCACCGAGGCGATCATCGAGACTTCGAGCAATTCCCTGGGCGCCAGCGGCGGCAGGATCGACGGCAGCCGCTGCGCCAGCATCGACTTTCCCGACCCCGGCGGTCCGACCATCAAAAGATTGTGGCCGCCGGCGGCCGCCACCTCCAGCGCCCGCTTGGCGGTCTCCTGGCCCTTGATGTCGGCAAGGTCGGGCAGGTCGCGTGCCGCGGCATGGATGCCGGCTTCCGGCCGTGACAGAATCTGCGTGCCGCGAAAATGATTGGCGATGGCAATCAGGCTGCGCGGCGCCAATATGTCGAAATCCTTGCCGGCCCAGGCCGCTTCCGGCCCGCAGGCGAACGGGCAGATCAGGCCCTTGCCTTCGGCATTGGCGCCGATTGCCGCCGGCAGCGCGCCGGCCACCGCGGCAATGGTTCCGTCGAGCGACAATTCGCCAAGCACGACATAGCCGGCGAGCATGTCGCCCGGAATGGCGCCGAGCGCAGCCATCAGCCCGAGCGCGATCGGCAAATCGTAGTGGCTGCCCTCCTTCGGCAGGTCGGCGGGTGCCAGATTGACGGTGACCTTCTTCGACGGCATCGACAGGCCGGATGCATGAAGTGCTGCCTGCACCCGCTCGCGGCTTTCGGCTACAGCCTTGTCGGCCAGCCCGACGATGTGCATGTTGACCTTGCCCGGCGCGAGCATCACCTGCACGTCGACCGGCACGGCCTCGATGCCTTGGAAAGCAACCGTGCGAACCCGCGCCACCATGTCTTCACCCCGGATGCAGGCTTTTGCCCCAAGCCTTTGCGATCATGCCGCGAACGGCGTCACCAGAGACAACCATAGATTTCCGGCGAAGGGCGATTATATATTTGACAAACCCAAAGGAATGAGCGATAACGATTCCAAGGAGTTATCGCCATGTCCGTTTTGTCCCGCCCCTACTTCCATAACGAAGCCGCCGCATTTGAGCATGTAGAGGGTATGCTGTGGCCGCAGGGCCCGGTCTGCCATCACTGCGGATCAATGGACAAGCACTACAAGCTGGCTGGCGTCCGCTCAAAGCCTTCCAAGAAGAACCCGCATGGCGTCGAGCGCCATGGCCTCTACAAGTGCGCCGCCTGCCGTGCGCAGTTCACAGTTCGCATGGGCACGATCTTTGAGGAAAGCCATTTGCCCCTGCACAAGTGGTTGCAGGCCATCCACCTCATGTGCTCGTCAAAGAAGGGCATTTCCTCGCACCAGCTCCACCGCGTTCTGGAATGCACCTACAAGACCGCGTGGTTCCTGTCGCACCGCATTCGCGAGGCCATGCGCTCGGATGACTTCACGCCCATGGGCGGCAACGGCAAGTTCGTTGAGGTCGATGAAACCTACATTGGCCGTCTCGCTGGCGTTCCGAAGCAGAGGACCGGCGCGGCCCACAAGAACACCGTTCTTACGCTTGTGGAGCGTGGCGGCATTGCCCGCTCATTCCATATCGACAGCGCTTCGGTTGCCCGCGTCCTGCCGATCGTCAACGCCAACATCCACAAGGAAAGCGTTTTCATGTCGGATGAGGCGCGCGTTTACGACAACATCGGTCCCGAGTTCGCAGCCCATGGCAAGATCAATCATGGTCGCGAGGAATACGTTCGCGGCATCGTCCACACGAACACCGTGGAAGGCTTCTATTCGATCTTCAAGCGCGGCATGAAAGGCGTTTATCAGCATTGCGCCGAGCATCATCTGCACCGCTATTTGGCAGAGTTCGATTTCCGCTATTCGAACCGTTCGGCCATGGGCATTGAAGACAACGTTCGTTCGCTCATCGCCTTGAAGGGCGCCAAGGGTAAGCGTCTGACCTATCGGAGACCTGTTGAAGTCTAAGCAGGATCACTATCGCAAGCCAGTGCAGCTAAAGCTGCCACTGTGGCGATATGAGCGCCGTCGAAAAAAGTGAGTCTGCTCAATGGGTTATGCCAAATGTCAGTAACCGTTTGATTCAGTTTGCTTTTTTCTCTCTTTCGGATTAGTATCTTTGTCGGCGGGGTACGCCGGAGTACCCTCGGGCGGTATCATAGATGCCGCAGTCGGACGGACGGTCGCCCACTGGATGGTGGCCTACAAGCCCCCGATGGCAACGAGGCCGGGACCCGCCGCTTTCATATGAAATAGCCGTAAAATCGAAACACCTTCTTTTGGGCGTCTGTGAGATTCAGCGACCAGTTTCGCCATGGTAGAAGCGTCACGCCAAAATTTGAATAGCCAAACTTGTTGGAGGCAATTCGGGGTTTCAGCGCCTCGGCATATTCTGTATTCCAGCGCTTGGTGCCGGCGTTCGCCGCTTGAAAGAAAGAGCTGGCCACTACATCCGCGATTTGGCAACCAGCGCTCTTATTGTGGTCTATAACCTCGATCAGTCGATGATCGAGGACCCGGAAGTCTGGCACTCTGGCCGTCTGATAAATACGGCCCGTTTCAGACTGCTTAGCCAGCAAATGAGTGTAGGTTTCAACGTGACGGTACGAGTGTCCGCCGCGCCGGGAGAACACTAACTTGACGTGCTTCGGCTCTCCGGTTTCCAAGATGGATCTAGCCGTGCACCACTCGCTTAGCCGTTCAAGCACAACGCGGATGCAATAATTATAGAACCAATTGTTCGGGTGCAGTGAAACCGCTTCGGCTTGCGGGTTGCGGTATTTCCGCATGTTCTTTTTATTGGAGACGACGACGAACATGCGGCAGTCTGAAGCCGCCAACGCATCGCATACCGGTTTCTTTTTGTGTTCGACAAGGTCACGAAAATGAAGGTCAGGGCTTTGCGTTGAGTAGATCGAGGCCTTAATTGAGCGAATGAGGCCAACCAGGTTTGGTTCATTGCTGGCGCGGACGACAGCGCAGCCCACGGAAAACCATTCACTGGCCCCGTTAGGGTCTATAGGTGCAACTGTCTTTATGCCCGGGTCCCCAGCCTCATCGAAATAGGCTATAAAGTAAGGCTCCGGTAAAACGTCCCCCGAGGTCATAAGACAATGCAATCTGCCAAAGCTGAAAAGAGTCAACGCGAAAAATTCGAGGAAGCCGCCCGCGAACTGGAAACTGACCAGTCAGAAGAAGCCTTTGACCGCGTGTTGAAGAAGGTGGTGAAGTCCACCCCGACGAGAGACGGCAAAGAGGGAGGCCTAAAGGGCAAGAATTCCAAGCACGACCGCGACGGCAATACCAAGAACGGTTAGCCCCGAGTTTAGGAGAAAGCGCCGAGTTTCTCTGATGCCGCCTCTTATTTTGTTATTCAGGTCGTCCCGGCTTGATTCCAGCAAATCGCAGTGGCTTTTCAGAGTGCGAAAGAGATCGCGGTGCCGCGTGTAGTCCGACTTTCTGTCATCGCCGTGCTCACGACTTTTCCGCAAATGTTCGACCGCCCCCTGCGCCTCAGTAAGAATGACAGGCCAGTTGGGTACGACTTCCGAAACAACGATGGTTTTGTAATCAGTCCGAAACGACCTGATTTCATCTAAGGCCATCAAAATACCGGCCTCTGCGGCCTCGTACGTCGCGCGCCTGCAATGGTTGACCGCCTTAATCATTTCTGTCGGAGCGGGGGAGGTACCGCCGCTCCGACAGGCATTGATGTAGTGGTACCCGGCATACCGGAGTTCATTGATCGCGGGAATGCCAGCAGCGCTTCTGAAGTGTTGAACTTCCTTGCACAGTTCATCCGCGATTTCATACTCTCGGACGAGGGTATGAAAATCCGGGACGGGAAGTTGATTGACGTCTAGTGGGACGACGTTAGGCGAACGTAGTTCTGGAGATTCGCTCATACTGCTCATCTAGGTCTTTGCGCGTGTAGAACTCACCCCACTGGAGCCGAATGTTGCCGTGGGAGTGGGCACCAACAATCTCGCGTTCAGACGAGCGGCGTCGCGCTTCGCGTTCCATAGGAAGCGAAGGGCCAGAAAATGCCAGAGCGATTTGCGTCAGGAATTTCACAATTGGTCTCTTTATGGCTGCTGCAGCATACACCGGACTGATTCGATGCATGTCAACCCCCTGTTGCCATCTGGATTGAAGCGGTACCCGAATCGAGACAACTAAGCAACCATTCTTCGCAATGAAACCACGCGGAGGTTAAAAGGTTCCGAATGGCGGGTTGTCCGCTCCCGCCATTCCCCTACGGCTGGGCAGCATGGGTCAAATGAATCTCTAGCTCTGAATCGTCCCTGTCGGACTGTGTCAGCGGCACAGCCGGATGCTGTCTCCGATCAAATGGCACTCCGGCGGCTGTAAAAGCATCTATTACGCTCCTGGCTTGCTCTGTCAGGGTTTTCCCAGTCCGCGTGGCTACGACGATGCCGCTAGGCGCTTGCAGATTTCCGCCGACCGCCTCCGCAGACAGAACCCCCCATCCCTTCTGTCTAAACAACTTCTCAAGCTGGCCTTCTAGCCGCACTGTATCGACGCTGCCCGTATCACGGCAGATAAAGACTTGACCCGGATGCATCGCGAGAATTGCCCCCATCTTGTCGATCTGATCCGGCAGCAAACGCCTAGGCTCAACTGCGGTCAAACGCCGCTCTAGGGCGTCCATGCTCTTCTGAGCTTCGCCAGGTGTTGCGCCGCCGAGCTTGGCTTCGTAGTCCGCCTCTTTCGCCTTGCTGAGCCGAAGTTCGCTTTCGAGATTTGTAAGGCGAAGCGAATAGGCGCGGCTCGTCGCAAGCCAAACTAGACCGCCAACCAGTATCAGCCCAATGATGAACGTCGCCGGGGCGTCAGCGATCACCGCCCGCTCCTTGGAGAAATACGCAACGATCGCGAGCAATTGTTCCATGCACGATCCATATCAGAGCGTCCTTGCTTCGTCACCGGGTTTGTCAAATATATAATCGCCCGGCGAAGGCAAGAACATTTGGGGAACGGGTGAACGCAACGGCTGCAATGGTTTGCAACGCGGCCGCTCGCGAAGCGAGGCTAGTTGCGCTTCCCCTCCACCGCATTCCAGAACAGGCTGGCGATGTCGGCGCCGCCGAAGCGCTGCACTTCGCGTATGCCGGTCGGTGAGGTCACGTTGATCTCGGTCATGTAGTCGCCGATGACGTCGATGCCGACAAGGATGAAGCCGCGCTCCTTCAGCGAGGGGCCGATGCGGGCGCAGATCTCGCGTTCGCGTTCCGTCAGCTCGGTCTTTTCGGCGCGGCCGCCGACATGCATGTTGGAGCGCGAATCGTGCTCGGCCGGCACGCGGTTGATGGCGCCGACAGGCTCGCCGTCGATCAGGATGATGCGCTTGTCGCCAGCCCGCACCTCCTTGAGGTAGCGCTGAACGATGTAGGGTTCGCGGAACATCTGGCCGAACATTTCGAGCAGCGAGGCGAGGTTGCGGTCGGCCTCATGCAAGTGGAAAATGCCGGCGCCGCCATTGCCGTAGAGCGGCTTGACGATGATGTCGCCGAACTCCTTGCGGAAGGCGGCGACCTCGAGCGGATCCTTGGTGATCAGCGTATCCGGCATCAGGTCGGGAAATTCGGTGACGAAGATCTTTTCCGGGCTGTTGCGCACCCAGGCCGGGTCGTTGACCACCAGCGTCTTCGGATGGATGCGCTCGAGGATATGCGTGGTGGTGATGTAGTTCATGTCGAAGGGCGGATCCTGCCGCAAAAGGATGACGTCCATCTCCGAAAGGTCAGTGCGGACTTCTTCGCCCAGCGAATAATGGTTGCCCTTCTCGTCGCGGACCTGCATCGCCTCGATACGGGCAAACACCTTGCCGTCGCGCAGCGACAGCCGGTCGGGCGTGTAGTGGAACAACTGGTGCCCGCGCCGCTGCGCTTCCAGCGACAGCGCAAACGACGTATCGCCGGCAATCGACACGGTGGAGATGTGGTCCATCTGGACGGCGACTTTCAGGGGCATGGGTGCTCTCCGGCGCACTTGGAGCGACGTGCGTCCACCTGGACGCACATACGCTCCAACATTCTTGAATCCATGCATCGTGCTTTCCGAAAATCGATTCCGATTTTTCGGGCCGATGCATCGACGACAGCGATATAAGGAAATCGGCGGCCTCTGCCAATCGGCCAAGGTCATGATGAGGCTGCGCTTCGCTTGGCGCAGACCCCAATGCGATGTGCCTTCAGCGGTCGAAGACCAGCTTGGAATAGCCGAGGAATGACAGCGCCATGGCAACCAGCGAGGCGACCGCAAGAGCTATGAGCGGCGGCACCATCGGCAGCGCGAACAGCATGGCGCAATAGACGAAATAATTGACGAGGCTGGTGGCAATGCCGACGCCGCCATAGCGTGCGCCCTCTTGCGCGACGCCGCGGCTGGAAGGCGAGAAGGTCAGATGGCGGTTGATCAGCCAGGTGACGGACAGGGCAAAACCGATCGAGATGATGCGAGCCGCGAAGGGGCCAAGCGGCGCTATCGTCAACACCAGCCAAAGCGCCGCCGCGTCGGCGACGAAGCCGATGCTGCCGGCGACAATGAAGCGGGCGAGGCGTCCCATTTAGGGCCCTAAGCCGCCCGCGGGGTCTTGCACGGTGCGGTCTTCAAAGTCGCGAGCGCACTTGCGCGTTCGCGTTCGACGCGGCCGGAAGGCATCGACAGATAGAAGATACGCTTCTGCTCGGCCCGGCCGCGCGACACCGAATCGAGGATTACCCCGGTCACCGCCGCCAGCATCGACAGCAGCAGCAGCCCGACCGACAGCACCCACGTCGGCATGCGCGGCACAAGCCCGGTTTCGGCGAACTCGATCAGCACCGGCGCCATCAGAAACAGGCTTGATGCCAGGAAGAACACCGAAAAAGCGCCGAAGAAACGCAGCGGCTGCGTCTCCTTCATCAGCATGACGAACATCCACAGGATCTTCGCGCCGTCGCGAAAGGTCGACAGCTTCGACGAGGAGCCTTCCGGCCGTCGGCCATAGTCGAGCCCGATCTCGCTGACCGGCAGTTTGAGTTGTGAGGCGTGCACCGACATTTCCGTCTCGATCTCGAAGCCGCCGGAAACCGCGGGAAAGCTCTTGACGAAGCGCCGAGTGAAGGCGCGGTAGCCGGAGAAGATATCGGTGAAGTCGGAGCCGAACAGCCGCTTGTAGAGGCTGTTGAAGATGCGGTTGCCGAAGGCATGACCGGTCCTGCCGCCATCGTCGGTGACGCCGCGCCGGGTGCCCACCACCATGTCGGAGCGCTCGGTCAGCAGCGTGTTGATCAGTTGCGGCGCATCCTCCGGCGTATAGGTGCCGTCGCCGTCGGCCATCAGGTAGATGTCGGCCTCGATGTCGGCGAACATGCGGCGCACGACATTGCCTTTGCCCTGGCGCGGCTCGCGTACCACGATGGCGCCGGCGGCGCGGGCTCGGAGCGCCGTCAGGTCGCGCGAATTGTTGTCGTAGACATAGATCGCGGCGGCAGGCAGCGTTTCGCGAAAGCGCCGCACCACTTCGCCGATCGTCAGCTCCTCATTGTAGCAAGGCAGCAGCACGGCGATGCTCGGCTCATGGCGCACGTCTTGTGGCATTTTCGTCTCCGGATGCCCTGAGGCCCCTGACCGCTCAAACGCTGGCCTCGCTCGGGCGGCTTTACTATTTATTGAAGCTGTTAAGGCTAGGTTTAAACCGCCCCGTATTCCTTCCAAAGGTCCTGATATGAGCACAGCCGACGATGGCGCCTCCATTTGGAGGTCCGATATCGCGCTGGCGCTGCTTGCCACGGTGCTGGCACTTGCCGTCAATGCCTTTGCCGGCTTCCCGGTACTGACCAATGCCGGCGGCGACAACGACAATCTGCTGCGCCTCGTCGAAGTTCGCGACATGCTCGCCGGCCAAAGCTGGTTCGATCTCCACCAGTACAGGATGGGCCTGCAAGGCGGCTTCGTCATGCACTGGTCGCGCCTGGTCGATGCGCCGATCGCCGCCATCATCATCGCCGTATCGGCCCTGACCGGCAGCGCGGCGCTTGCCGAGAATGTCGCGCAAGTGCTGTGGCCGGCGCTGCTCTTCTGCCTGACCGTATTTTTCACGGCTCGCGCCGCACGCAGCTTTGCCGGGTACAGCGCTGTGCTGCCGGCTGTCATCGTCGGCGCCGCCGCACTGCATTTCCTCGGCATTTTTTCGCCTGGCGCGCTCGATCACCACAATATCCAGCTGATGCTGAGCATGGCCAGCCTGAGCTTGTTGCTTGAAGCGCCATTGCGCAAGGCGGCGGCATTGTTCTCCGGCCTATGCGCCGGGCTGATGCTGGCCATCGGTATGGAAACCGCGCCCTACGTTGCCACCATCGGCGCGTATGTCGCCATGCTGTTTGCCCTCGACGCCAATGGCGAGAGGTCGATCGCCAGGGATTTCGGCCTCGGCTTTGCCGGCATCTCCGCCCTCGTTTTTGTCGTCACCATTCCGTGGTCCGCCTGGGGTCAGGCGCAATGCGACGCCTTCTCGGCCGTGCAGTTCGTCGTCGCAGCGATTGCCGGAACCGGCCTTGCAACCATAGCGTCGATCGAGCCGGCCGGCCGCACGCGCCAACGGCGCATCGCCTCACTTGGCCTGCTCGCCATGCTATTGGGCGCTGTCGTCGTCTTGTTGTTCCCACAATGCCTGGCAGCGCCCTACGCCAACCTCGATCCGCGCCTCAAGGAGCTGTGGCTTGATCACATCGACGAGGCGCAGTCGCTGTTCAAGCTGCTCGCTGAAGATCCGGCCGGGGTGGTGGCGCGCTATGCCACGCCGCTCATTGCGCTCGTGCTGATGGCGCTTCGCCTTGGCCGCGGTGGCTGGCGGCGGCAGGACAGCCTTGTCGGCGCGCTGCTTGTCGTGGCCTTCATCGTCAGCGCCTGGCAGGTACGCGGTTCGACATTCTCGATCGCCTTCGCCGTCATTCCGCTTGCCGCCTGGATTGCCAAATGGCGTCAACGGGCCGAGGCCAGCGCGTCGCGCGGTGTGGCGCTGCGCATGGCTGCCGTCTGGCTGGTTTCGGTGAATGCGGTCTGGACTGGGGCTGCCGCGGCGACCTCGGTAGCCTTCGACCACAGCAACACCACGGCGGATAATGGCGACGGCACCGACGTCGCTTGCCACCGCATGGCCTCCTTTGCGGCGCTTGGCCGCCTGCCCGGCACCACCGTGCTGGCAATTTCCAATCTCGGATCGCCTATCCTGGCCTATTCCGGACATCGCGTCTTCGCCGGGCCTTATCATCGCAATATCGCCGGCAACCTGCTGGCGCTCGATGCCTTCCTTGGGTCCGATGCCGATGCCAGGACGGTCGTGGCGGATCATAACGTCGGCCTCGTCGCGCTGTGCCCCGGCAGCGCCGAAAGCAAGCTCCTCGCAGCCAAGGCGCCGACGGGCTTTCTTGCCGGGCTGATGCGCGGCAGCGTGCCGGAATGGCTTGAGCCGGTTGCCGGGACCAGCGGAGCCGCCGTCGAATTGTACCGCGTCCGGCTGGGCGGCTGATCGATCGGCGGCGCGTGCGGCCTTTTGTCGGACATAAGTCGCGTCAATCCACTCTTTCGCCCTTGCCCGCCCGACACGGCTGGATAGGATGCGCGCCGGCCGACCGAGATCATTGGACCGGGAGAGAATTTCATGATGCCATCGGCACGCTTTGCCGACCTCGAAGGCGCTTCGGTGCTGATCACCGGCGGCGGCTCCGGCATTGGTGCTGCCTTGACCGAAGGTTTTGTCCGCCAGGGGGCAAAGGTCGCCTTCATTGATATCGCCGACCGTCCGAGCCTGGCGCTGGCCGATCGGTTAGACAAGGAGCTCGGCCGGCGGCCGTTCTATCTCAAGACCGACATACGCGACATCGAGGCATTGCGGGTATCAATCGCCAAAGCCGCCGAGGCGCATGGCGACGTGACCGTGCTGGTCAACAATGCCGCTCAGGATGACCGTCATGCCGTCGAAGACGTCACGGTCGAGTTCTGGGACAACAACCATGCCATCAACCTGCGCCCGCATTTCTTCAGCGCACAGGCGGTGGCGCCGGGCATGAAGCGGGCCGGTGGCGGCTCGATAATCAATTTCACCTCGACCTCGTTTCTCATCAACCATCCCGATATGCCGGCCTATACCGCCGCCAAGGCCGGCATCGTCGGCCTCACCAAGGGTCTCGCCGGCAAGCTCGGTGCCGACGGCATTCGCGTCAACGCGATCGCGCCCGGCTGGGTAATCACCGAGCGGCAGAGAAAGCTCTGGGTCACCGAACAGGCGCTCGCCGCCCACGTCGCCAAGCAGTGCATCAAGCGTGTGATGCAGCCGGACGACATTGTCGGCACCGTGCTGTTCCTGGCGTCGGATGCTTCACGCATGCTGACCGCGCAGATGCTGATCGTCGACGGGGGTTTCCTGTGATCTCACCGAGCAAGGCAGCTTCCGTCGCAGCCGTCGACTGGGGCACCACCCGCATGAGGGTATGGCTGCTCGACGGCACCGGCGACGTTCTCGCCGAGCGGCGCGGCGATGACGGACTGATCACCGCTCAGGCTAAAGGGTTTTCGTCCATTCTCGAAGGGCATCTGGCCGCCATGGGCGCACCCGAAAACCTGCCGGTCATCATTTGCGGCATGGCCGGCTCGCGCCAGGGCTGGCTGGAGGCGCCCTATGTCAGCGTTCCCACGCCGATCGGCGCTATCCTGGCCGAAGCTGCCCGCATCCCCGACCAGCGCCGCGATATCCGCATCGTGCCCGGCCTTGCCCAACGCCTCGCCGATGCACCTGACGTCATGCGCGGTGAGGAAACGCAGCTTGCCGGAGCCGGTTTGCCGGCAAAGAGACGTCACCTCGTCTGCATGCCCGGCACCCATTCGAAATGGGTGCTGGTCGAGGACGGCTCCGTTGCCGGGTTCGGCACCTGGCCGACCGGCGAGCTGTTTTCGGTGCTGGCCGCGCACTCGATCCTGCGCCATTCGCTGGGCGAGCCGCCGCAGCCGGTTGCCGCCGAAAGTCCGTTTTTTCGGGACTGGTGCCTGAAGGCGTTGGCCGAAGGCGGTGACGTCGTTTCAAGTTTGTTCTCGATCCGCGCTGCTAGCCTGTTGCAGGACCTGAAGCCCGAAGATGCCGCCGCCTGCCTGTCCGGCCTGCTGATCGGCGGCGAGATCGCTTCGGCAAATCGCCGTTATGGAGCAAGCGCTGTGCCCGTCGTGCTGATCGCGTCGGGCGCACTCGGCACGCTCTATGCCGAGGCGCTCGGCCTTGCCGGGCTCGCTTTCAGGGCGGTCGACGCCGACGAGGCGGTGCGTGCCGGCCTTGCCGAAGCCGCGCGCGAAAATGGCATGATCGCCAAAAATGGAGTTGCCGCATGACCGAGACCGCACCTTTTCCAAAGCTCGAGCGGGGTCTGGTCGCGATCCTGCGCGGCCTGAAGCCAGGCGAGGCGGTGGCGATCGGCCAGACCATCTTCGGCGCCGGCATCGAAGCGATCGAGGTGCCGCTCAACTCGCCCGAGCCCTTTGCCTCCATCGCCAGCATTGTCGAAGCGCTTCCTCCAACAGCGCTGGTCGGCGCCGGCACGGTGCGCACCGCCGCCGATGTCGACGGTCTGCACAAGGCCGGCGGGCGGCTGCTGGTCAGCCCCAATATCGATGCCGAGGTCATGGGCCGTGCCAAGCAGTACGGCATGGTGACGATGCCCGGCGTGTTCACGCCAACCGAGGCATTCCAGGCAATCCGGCTCGGCGCCTCGGCCCTGAAATTCTTCCCGGCAAGCGTGCTTGGCGCGGCAGGCATTTCGGCGATGCGCGCGGTGCTGCCGGCCAGTGTGCTGATCGGCGCCGTCGGCGGCATTTCGGACAAGGATTTTGCCGGCTACAAGGCAGCCGGCGTCAGCGTCTTCGGTCTTGGCTCCAGCCTGTTCAAGCCGGGCATGAGCGTCGACGAAGTGGCAGCACGGGCGAAAGCCGCAGTTCAGGCTTGGGACGCGGCGTTTGGAGTGGCATGATGAGCGAGACCATCGTTTCGGTTTTTTCCGACCACGTCTGCCAACTCGGCGAGGGACCAAGCTATGACCCCGCCACCGAGACGCTCTACTGGTTCGACATTGTCAACGGCCAGCTCCTGGAAAAGCGTCTGTCCGGCGGTGCGGTCAAGATCCACGAGCTCCACCAGATGGCCAGTGCGATTGCCGTCATCGACGACCGGCGTCAGCTGATCGCCACCGAGACCGGCCTGCATGTCCGCGACGTCGCGACCGGGAAGCTGACGCTGCACACGCCGATCGAGGCCGATAATACGGTCACCCGCTCGAACGATTCGCGCGTTCATCCTTGCGGCGCCCTCTGGGTCGGCACAATGGGCAAGGGCGAGGAGAAGGCCGCCGGTTCGATCTACTGGTTCTTCAAGGGCGAGCTGCGCCGGCTCTATGCGGATATCACGGTGCCCAATTCTATCTGCTTTTCCGAGGATGGGTCGATCGCCTATTACACCGATACCAGCACCGGCCTGTTGATGCGCGTCGGCTGCGATCCGGCGACGGGCCTGCCGGTTGGCGAACCGAAGGTCTTCGTCGACCACCGTTCGGCCAAGGGCTATATCGATGGTTCGGTGCTCGACCGCGACGGCATATTGTGGAACGCCTGCTGGGGCGGCAGCGTCGTCGAAGCCTATGGGCCCGACGGCAAGCTTGTCCGTTCGGTGGCGATGCCGGTCACGCAACCGTCCTGTCCGGCTTTTGTCGGCGGGAATGCCGACCGGCTCGCGGTCACCTCCGCCTGGTCGGGCAAGAGCGAGAAGCAGCGCCTGCTCGACCCGCAAGCCGGCATGACGTTTATGCTCGACATTCCGGTCAATGGTCGCTTCGAGCCGCGCGTGCTGATCGCCTGAGGACAGTTGCTGTCGTGCAGGCGTCCGGCTGACGCCGATTCCGCGAAGGCCGAATGCGCTCGCCGTGCGATGCTAGAACGGTTCATCGTTTCGCGGGAACGCTGAACCGCTCTATCTCTTTGTTTTGAAGCAATTCCGGACGGAAAACCGTTTCACACTTTTCCTGGAATTGCTCTAGCAATCGTGCTGCCGGGAAATCGTTCAGTCATGTCAAGCCGCAAGCCGAAGCTGATCCTTGTCTACGAGCCGGAAAAGGCCTGCTTCGATCGGCTGGTCGCCGATAACCACGTGCCGGAGCGTGCCGCCGAAATCGCCTCCTATCTGGCGCAATCGACCGACATCGCTGCTGAATTCGACGCACTTGCCGGCGCTTGCCAAACGCGCGACTTGTCGTTTGCGCCGGTGGCGCTCGACGACGCCGCAAGCGTTCTCGCCGGCGAAGTTCCGAAGACCTCGCTTGTCTGGACGCTGACCGATGGCATTGCCTACTTCCGTGGCGGCGCAGCACCGGCTCTGGCACGGCTGAACGGCCTGAAGGCGATCGGCGCCGACGATGCGTTGTTCGCGCTCTGCCAAGACAAGTTCCGGTCCGGCGCCGTGCTCGGCGCGCTTGGCCTGCCGGTGCCGCAGGCGGGCCTTGCCCGTGACGGCGCGTGGCTGGTCGCGCCGCCGGCCTCGCCCGCCGGCTGGTTCGTCAAGCCGAACCGGCTCGGCGCCAAGATCGGCATCTGGCCGGATTCGCGCTGTCACGATCTCGGCCATGCGCTGAAGCTTAGCCGGCGGGTATTCGCCGCCTATAGCGACGATGTCGTCGTCCAGCCCTATGTCGCCGGACGCAATGTGCGGGCCAGCTTTCTCGGCCTGAAGCCGGATACCGGCATTGAGGCGCTCGGCGTCGCCTTTGTCGATTCGGGCGGCGATTTCCAAACCATGCAGGACAGCTTGGCGCTTTACGGCAATACCGGCGAAGCGGCCAAAGCCACAGGAAATTACGCTGAGCCGTTGCTGCTTCCCGTTGACGCCAGCCAGCCTCGAGCCGATGCAAGAATCCGTCGCATCGCCGAAAGCCTGATGGTCGGGCTTGGCCTGCGCGACGTCTTTTCCATCGACTTCCGGGTCGAAGCCGACGACAGCGTGCATCTCATCGAGTTCGAGGTCTGCCCGGGCCTGCCTTGCTTCGATTTTCGCGATTACTGTCGCAAGCAATGGGGCCTGAGCCTCGCCGATGCGATGGCGGAGGCAGCGGCGAACCGGCTTCGCGCCTAAATCCCCTCGACCAGGACGATTTCGCCATCGGCCACCTTCTGGCGGATCGCGACGGCGCGCTGGTATTCGGGCGAGTGGTAGCAGTCATGCGCCACCGCAAGCGACGGAAACTCGATGATCACGTTGCGGTCGCGGCCCGGTCCCTCTGCCTTCTCATGCGCGCCGCCGCGCGCCAGGAACTTGGCACCGAAGCGGTCGAAGGCCAGCTTGGCGGCTGCGACATAGTCTTTGTAGCCTTCCGCATCGCGCACATCGACGCGAGCGATCCAGTATCCCTTGGGCATGGTATTTCTCCGGGTTAATTCCTGGCATCAGGCCGAGCGCATTTCATCGAGAATGGCTTCCGCCGCCCCCCGCCTGTCGGTGGCGCCGACGATCGGCCGGCCAACGACGAGATGACTGGAGCCGTTGCGGATCGCCTGCGCCGGCGTCACCACGCGTTTCTGGTCGCCATGGTCGCTGCCCTTCGGTCGGATTCCCGGCGTCACTACCGCCAGATCGGGGCCGACGATGCGGCGTACCGCCTCCGCTTCCTCGGCCGAACAGACGATGCCGCCCATGCCGGCATGCAGCGCCTGCTCGGAGCGCCTCAGCACCAGCGTATGCGGGTCATATTCATAGCCGGCGTCGATCACGTCTTGCTCGTCCATCGAGGTCAGCACGGTAACCCCGAGCAGGCAAAGGTCGCTGCCCCTGGCAGCCTCGACCGCCGCCTTCATCGTCTTCGGATAGGCGTGGATGGTCAGCATGCTCATGCCCATCCTGACGATGTTGTCGACCCCCTTGGCAACGGTGTTATCGATGTCGAGCAGCTTCATGTCGAGAAAGATCCTGGTGCCGCCGCTGGCCAGCTCGCGGGCGAAGTCGAGCCCGCCGGCAAAGGCGAGCTGGTAGCCGATCTTGTAGAAGGAGACGATCCCGTCGAGCTCGCGCACCGCCTTCTCGGCTTCCCTCAGCGTCGGCAGGTCGAGGCCGACGATCAGCCTTTCCTGAATTGTGTCGGCACGCGCGGCGTCCGGGATCATGCCTCGATCCGCGTCGACAGCATGCGCGAGGTTTCGATCAGCGTTCGGCATAGGTGCTCCATCGATTGGCGTAGTCTTTCGTCCCGGAAGTTGCCTTCGTCGTCGAAGGCGCTACCGCCCTCCGGCACCGAACACTCCGGTGTCACCACCTCCATCCGGCAGCGCACCAGCACGGCGCGCAGATGGTTGATGCAGCGTATCCCTGCAAAGGGTCCGCTGGAAGACGAGCAGAGGCCGGCGACCTTGCCGGCAAGCGGCCTGAACGTCCGGCCCCCATCCTTGCGCAGTTGGCTCACCCAGTCGATGGTGTTCTTGAGCAGCGGCGGAATGGAGCCGTTATATTCGGGTGTCGCGATCAGCAGGCCGTCATGGGCGGCGATCATCCGGCCGAGCCTGACGGCGTTTTCGGGAATGCCTTCGTCCTTTTCCAGATCCTGGTCGAGGATCGGCAACGGATAGTCGGCGAGCGAGATGCGGGTCACCTCCGCGCCCTGCATGGCAAGTTCCTTCTGCGCCACGTCGGCAGTCCTGCCGCTATAGGCGCCGCTGCGCACCGAACCGGCGACGACGAGAATTTTCGGGATGATCGGCATCGCAATCCCTTGCTGTGGCGGCAGCTATAGGCGATGCGTGGGATGAATCAATAGCCGAGATTGCGGCACGCATTTAGCGCTGGCCGCTTTGGCGACCGGCGCCAGCGGATAGGGCGGACCTCGTGGGATTGAAATGGGTAGGCTATGGTCTTGTCGCTCTCGCGGTGGCTGCTGCCGCCGGCTACGCCGCTTTCGTCCTCAGCCCGTGGCCTTCGGTCCTTCTGATCCGTTACGCTTTTCACAAGGATGCAGTGGCAAAGAACCGCGCGCTTGAAAAGCACGTGCCCGCCAATGTCGGCGAACTGCGCGACGAGCGCTATGGCGAGGACCCCGACGAGACCCTTGACGTCTTCTTTCCCGTGGACGCTCAGGCAAAGGCGTTGCCTACGGTGGTCTGGGTGCATGGCGGCGGCTTCGTTGCCGGAAACAAGGCCGACATCTCGGCATACATGAAAATACTGGCCGGTCGGGGCTACGTCACTGTCTCGGTCGGCTATTCCGTCGCCCCCGGCGCCCGCTATCCGACGCCAGTCCTCCAGGCCAACAAGGCGCTTGCCTTTCTTTCCGGCAATGCCGGCCGCTACCGCATCGATCGCAACAGACTTTTTCTCGCCGGCGACTCCGCCGGCTCGCAGATCGTCGCTCAACTGGCTGCCACGATCAGCAATCCCGCCTATGCCGCCATGATGGACGTCGATCCGGGCATAGAGCGCGCGCAACTGAAAGGCGTTGCACTGTTCTGCGGCATTTACGATCCCGCGATGATCTCGCCCGAAGGGCCTTTCGCCGGCTTCAACAGGACCGTCATGTGGTCGTATCTCGGCGTGAAGCGGCTGGACGATGACCCGCGCATTGCCGAATTTTCAGTCGACAGGCACCTGACGCCGCAATTTCCGCCGGCATTCGTCTCGGTCGGCAATGCCGATCCGCTGGCGCCGCAGTCGCGTCTGATCGCGCGCGCGATCACGGCGCAAAGCGTCGCGGTCGACACGCTGTTCTTTCTAGACGACTACAGTCCGGCCCTGCCGCATGAATATCAGTTCGATCTCGACGGCAAGGCGGGAGAGCAGGCGTTCGAAAGGCTGACGGCATTCCTGGACCGATTGGCCAACCAGCCGCAATGACCGGCTTGCCGGCATCCAGACGTTTGGCGTGCGTTCAGCCGCGCCGGTAGATCCAAAGCTGCGTCGGCGGAATGTTGCGGATGACGAAATGGAAATGCTCGACCGTATAGTCGCCGCGGCCGGGCGGGATCGGCGACAGCGGCCCGTAAGTCAGTTGCACGATCGGCCGGCCCGCCGGGATACGGTCGAGCAGGCTCTCGACATAGGCGATGCGCTGGGCGACCGGAAAATTGAGCAGCGGCACGCCCGATATCACCGAATCGAAGATCAGGTCGCGCTTGTCGCCAAGCGTCGCGTCGAGATTGAAGGCGTCGCCCTCGATGACGTTGACGCCTGGATAAAGCTGACGCAGATGGCGCACGAAATCAGTGGAATATTCGACCGCGTAGAGATTTTCAGGCTTTATGCCCTGCGCAAGAATGGCGCGCGTGATGACGCCTGTGCCGGGCCCGACCTCGAGCACCGGCAGGCCGGATTTCGGATTGACGATCGAGGCCATCTTGCGGGCGGTGACGGAACTGGTCGGGACGATCGAACCGACCGCCTTCGGCTTGTCGATCCAGCCCTTGAAGAACTTCAACTCGTCGTCGAACTTTTCCGCCAGCGTCTTTCGCAGTCCGGGACTACGCGTCATCGAAAGTCCTCCTCAACGCTCCCTTGCATGCTACTTAACAGCTACGAGGTGCAAGACAAGGCGAATCCCCGGATAAGGTGTTGATGACGCTCGGGAAGCGTTTTCCAGGGATCAGCTTCGGTGCTCGCCGAACGTTTCGAAAAAGTCCTTCATGCGGGCGAAAAATCCGCTCGACTGAGGCGAATTGTCCTTTGAGGAAAGCTGCTCGAATTCTTCCAGCAATTCGCGCTGGCGGCGCGAAAGGTTCTGCGGCGTCTCAACCACGGTCTGGATGTAGAGGTCGCCAATATTGGGCTGGCGCAGCACCGGCATGCCCTTGCCCTTGAGGCGGAACTGGCGACCGTTCTGGGTGCCTTCCGGCACCTTCACCTTCGTCTGGGTACCGTCCAGTGTCGTCACCTCGAACGAGCCGCCAAGCGCTGCCGTTGTCATCGAGATCGGCACCTTGCAATAAAGATCGGCGCCGTCGCGCTGGAAGAATTCGTGCGGCTTGACCGCGAGGAAGATGTAGAGATCGCCGGACGGGCCGCCGCGTAGGCCGGCCTCGCCCTCATTGGCCAGCCGGATGCGGGTGCCGTCCTCGATGCCGGCAGGGATGTTTACCGACAGCGAGCGCTCCTCGGTGACACGGCCCTGGCCGGCGCATTTCGGGCACGGATCCTTGATGGTCTGGCCGCGCCCCTGGCATTGCGGGCAGGTGCGCTCGATCGAGAAGAAGCCTTGCGTGGCGCGCACCTTGCCGTGGCCGTTGCACATCGAACAGGTGACGGGCTGGGTGCCGGGCTTGGCGCCGCTGCCGGAGCATTCCGAGCAGGAGATCGAGGCCGGCACGCGAATCTGCGCGGTCTTGCCGGAAAATGCCTCCTCCAGCGTGATTTCCATATTGTAGCGCAGGTCGGCGCCGCGCTCGCGGCCGCCGGACGAGCGGCGCTGGCGCCCGCCCATCATGTCGCCGAAAATGTCTTCGAAAATGTCGGCGAAGCCGCCGGCGCCAAAGCCCTGCGCCCCGCCATTCATGCCGCCGTGCTCGAAGGCCGCGTGGCCGAAGCGATCATAGGCGGCACGCTTTTGCGGGTCCTTCAGCGTTTCGTAGGCTTCGTTGATTTCCTTGAACTTGTGCTCGCAGGAATGGTCGCCTGGGTTGCGGTCGGGATGGAACTGCATGGCCAACTTGCGGAAAGCGCTCTTGAGCTCCTTCTCGTCGGCGCCCTTTTGCACGCCCAGCGTTTCGTAAAAATCAGCTTTCATGTTTTCCCGCAGTCCGGATAGTCAACGTCTTGAAGCATCGTTGCGTCGTTTGCCGGCACGCTGTTCCGATTTAGGTGTGATGGAGCCGCGATGCCAGTGTCTACGAGGCTTTGTCCGCATTTTTTCGGGGAGCTCCGCGTTTTTCTGGCAAAGGGTTGCAAAAAAGCCCGGCTGCGCGCCGGGCTTTTTGCTTACCTTTACCGTCAGGCGGTTCAGGCCGACTTCTTCTTCTCGTCGTCCTCGTCGATTTCCTCGAAATCGGCATCGACGACGTCGCTGTCCTTGGCGGCGTCAGCCTTGGCGTCGGCCTCGGCGGCTTCCTTCTGCGAAGCCTCGTACATGGCCTGGCCGAGTTTCATCGAGACTTCGGCGAGCGTCTGCGTCTTGGCCTCGATCTCGGTCACATCGTCGCCTTCGGCAGCGGTCTTCAATGCCGCGATCGCATCGGCAATCGCCGTGCGGTCGGCCTCGGAAACCTTCTCGCCATATTCCTTCAGCGACTTCTCCGAGGAATGCACCAGCGCCTCGGCCTGGTTGCGGGCCTCGACCAGCGCGCGCCGTTTCTTGTCCGCTTCGGCATTGGCCTCGGCGTCCTTGACCATCTTCTCGATGTCGGCGTCCGAAAGGCCGCCAGACGCCTGGATGCGGATCTGGTGCTCCTTGCCGGTGCCCTTGTCCTTGGCCGAGACGTTGACGATGCCGTTGGCGTCGATGTCGAAGGTGACCTCGATCTGCGGCACGCCGCGCGGCGCAGGCGGGATGCCGACCAGATCGAACTGGCCGAGCGCCTTGTTGTCGGCGGCCATTTCACGCTCGCCCTGGAAGACGCGGATGGTCACCGCCGACTGTGAATCCTCGGCCGTGGAGAACACCTGGCTCTTCTTCGTCGGGATCGTCGTGTTGCGTTCGATCAGCCGCGTGAACACGCCGCCCAGCGTCTCGATGCCGAGCGACAGCGGCGTCACGTCGAGCAACAGCACGTCCTTGACGTCGCCCTGCAGCACGCCGGCCTGGATGGCGGCGCCCAATGCGACGACTTCATCCGGGTTGACGCCCTTGTGCGGCTCCTTGCCGAAGAACTGCTTCACGATCTCCTGGATCTTGGGCATGCGGGTCATGCCGCCGACCAGGACGACTTCGTCGATTTCGCCGGCCTTCAGGCCGGCATCCTTAAGCGCCGCCTTGCAGGGATCGATCGTGCGCTGGACGAGATCCTCGACCAGGCTCTCGAACTTCGCCCGCGTCAGCTTCAGCGTCAGGTGCTTGGGGCCGGTGGCATCGGCGGTGATGAAGGGCAGGTTGATTTCGGTCTGCGTGGTGGACGACAGCTCGATCTTGGCCTTTTCAGCCGCTTCCTTGAGGCGCTGCAGGGCGAGCTTGTCGTTCCGCAGGTCGATGCCCTGTTCCTTCTTGAACTCGGCCGCCAGATATTCGACCAGGCGCATGTCGAAATCCTCGCCGCCGAGGAAGGTGTCGCCATTGGTCGACTTCACCTCGAACACGCCGTCGCCGATTTCGAGCACCGAAATGTCGAACGTGCCGCCGCCAAGGTCATAGACGGCAATCGTCTTGCCTTCCTTCTTGTCCAGTCCATAGGCAAGTGCGGCCGCCGTCGGCTCGTTGATGATGCGCAGCACTTCGAGGCCGGCGATCTTGCCGGCATCCTTGGTCGCCTGGCGCTGGGCGTCGTTGAAATAGGCCGGAACGGTGATGACCGCCTTCTCGACCTTCTCGCCGAGATAGGCCTCCGCCGTTTCCTTCATCTTCTGCAGGATCATCGCCGAGATCTGGCTGGGCGACTGCTTCTTGCCGCCGGCCTCGACCCAGGCATCGCCATTGTCGCCCTTGACGATCTTGTAGGGGACAAGCTTCTTGTCCTTCTCCGTCACCGGATCGTCGTAGCGGCGGCCGATCAGGCGCTTGACCGCGAAAATGGTGTTTTCAGGATTGGTGACCGCCTGGCGCTTGGCCGGCTGGCCGACGAGGCGCTCGCCGTCGCTGTTGATGGCGACGATGGAAGGGGTCGTGCGGGCGCCTTCCGCATTCTCGATGACCTTGGATTCCTTGCCATCCATGATGGCGACACAGGAGTTGGTTGTTCCCAGATCGATACCGATTACTTTTGCCATTGTTCTAATCTCTCCGCTAAGCAGGCTCTCAGGACCCGTACAGGCGTTCCGATGAAAGCCCCTGTTCACAAGAAATTCCGCTCCGGCAACCGGCATTCGGCGCTGGACGGCTTGGCGCGTATATAAGAACAGGCCGCGTGGCGCGCAAGCATTCTGCGCAAGGCGTTCACCATTCATCGCGGTTGATCGGATCCGGGACCGGCAGGCCGGTATTTTCCGGCGGTGATCCAGCCGGCCCGGCCCCGGCCCATGAACCTTTCCGCCTCGCCCCGCGACAGACGCTCAGGTGCCGCGCGGTGCGGCCCCGGAAAGGAAAGCCCCATGACCACAGATCCAGAGGCTCCATGGTCTCAGGGAACAGCACAGGAGAGAAGTGGCTCGCCACCGCTTCTCTCCTTCTGCACAGATGCGATATCGACGCCGGATTCCTGTCGACAAGCGGCGTTGAGACGATTACGGCGAAGGCGGGCTCAACAACGGGAAGCGGACATGGCTCAAAAAACCCTGATTGCGCCATCCGTGCTGGCTTCCGATTTCTCGAAGCTCGGCGACGAGGTCGAGGCGGTGGCCGCCGCCGGCGCCGACTGGATCCACCTCGACGTCATGGACGGGCATTTCGTCCCGAACATCACCTTCGGGCCGCCGGTGATCAAGGCGATCCGCAACCGCACCAAGGCCTTCTTCGACTGCCATCTGATGATCGCCCCGGCCGATCCTTATCTGGCCGCCTTCGCCGACGCCGGCTGCGACGGCATCACGGTGCACGCCGAAGCCGGACCACATCTCGACCGGTCGCTGCAAACGATCAAAAACCTTGGCAAAAAGGCCGGTGTGTCACTCAACCCCGCGACACCGGAGACGATGATCGAATACGTGCTTGACCGGCTTGATCTGATCCTGATCATGACGGTCAATCCGGGGTTCGGCGGCCAGGCCTTCATTCCGGCGATCGTCGACAAGGTGAAGCGGGTGAAGGCGCTGATCGGCGGCAGGCCGATCAGGATCGAGATCGACGGCGGCATCTCGCCCGACACTGCGCCCCTGGTCACTGCCGCCGGCGCCAGCGTGCTGGTCGCCGGTGCGGCCATCTTCAAGGGCGGCAGCGTCGAAGCCTACCGGGCAAACATCGAGGCAATCAGGATAGCGGCGGACAAGGCGGCCGGCTGACCGCCGCCGTCCGGCTGGAGTCAGCCGCTCGGGGTAAACATGAGCAACCATCTGTTTGATGCTTTCCGTGCCCGGATGCCCGCGCCCGGACGCCTTTTGATGGAGGCAGAGGACGGGCGCTCGATCAGCTATGGCGATATGCTGGCGCGCTCCGCTCAACTGGCGCATGCGCTGTCGCGGCTGGGCGTCGAAGCCGGCGACCGCGTCGCCGTTCAGGTCGAGAAGAGCCCGCAGGCCATTTTCCTCTACCTCGCCTGCCTGCGTGCCGGCGCGATCTTCCTGCCGCTCAACACCGCCTACACGCTGACCGAGCTCGACTATTTCTTCAGGGATGCCGAGCCGCGGCTGGTCGTCTGCGACCCGGCGCGAGCGAGCGAAATCGGCGCCTTGGCGCAGGCCTCGGGCGCTGCGGTCGAGACACTCGGCAGCAAGGGCGAGGGTTCGTTGACCGATCGCGCCTCTGAGGCGGCCGTGGACTTCCACGATGTGGCGCGCGGACCGGACGACCTTGCTGCGATCCTCTACACGTCCGGCACAACCGGCCGTTCGAAGGGCGCCATGCTCAGCCACGAAAACCTCGCCTCGAATGCGCGGGTGCTCGTCGACCTCTGGCGCTTCACTGCCGCAGACGTGCTGGTTCACGCGCTGCCGGTTTTCCACACGCATGGCCTTTTCGTCGCCACCAACGTCGTCCTGATGGCCGGCGCCTCGATGCTGTTCGAAACCAAATTTGACCCGGCCCGCATCGTCTCGCTGCTGCCGCGCGCCACCGTCCTGATGGGCGTGCCGACCTTCTACGTCCGCCTGCTGCAGCAGGACGGTTTGAACCGGCAAGCGGCGAAAAACATCCGCTTGTTCATTTCCGGATCGGCGCCGCTTTTGGCCGAGACGCACAGAGCCTGGCGAGAGCGCACCGGCCACGCCATCCTCGAGCGCTACGGCATGACCGAGACCAACATGAACACGTCGAACCCGTATGAGGGCGAGCGGCGAGCCGGCACGGTTGGCTTCCCGTTGCCGGGCGTCTCCCTGCGCATCGCCGATCCGGACGGCGGCGAAACATTTGCCCGGGGCGAGGTCGGCATGATCGAGGTCAAGGGCCCGAACGTCTTTTGCGGCTACTGGCGCATGCCGGCAAAGACCAGGGCCGAATTCCGTGACGATGGTTTCTTCATCACCGGCGATCTGGGGCTGATCGATGCCGACGGCTATGTCCACATCGTCGGTCGCGGCAAGGACCTGATCATTTCGGGCGGCTACAATATCTATCCAAAGGAAGTCGAGAGCGAGATCGACGCGCTGCCTGGTGTTGCCGAAAGCGCTGTCATCGGCGTCGCCCATCCGGATTTCGGCGAAGGCGTCACCGCGGTCGTGGTGCGGGCGCCGGGCTCGACCATCAGCGCCGCGGGGATCATCGAGGCCATCGCCGGGCGCCTCGCCAGGTACAAGCATCCGAAACGGGTGGTCTTCGTCGACGAACTGCCGCGCAACACGATGGGCAAGGTGCAGAAGAACCTGCTGCGCGAGACCTATAAGGACCTCTATACGTCCAAAGCCGGCTAAGCCGGAGGGATAGCGTTAGCTGCAAAAACTTTGGCGCCGTCGATCCAGACGCTTTTAATGTCCAGATCGTCCGACAGCGAAACGATGTTGGCGTCGGTGCCTTTGGCGAAACGCCCGAGCCGGTGCGACTGGCCGATCGCTTGCGCCGGATAGAGCGAGGCCATGCGCAAGGCTTCGTCGAGGTCGAGACCGACGACGCGGTGCATGAAGCGCACCGCGGAAATCATGTCGAGATCCGCGCCTGCCAGCGTGCCGTCGGCAAGTGTCAGCCTGCCATCCTTGCGGTGGATGGTGCGGCCGTTCAGCGTGAACGAGGTCATATCTGTGCCGATCGTCGCCATGGCGTCGGTGACGAGCAGGATCTTGCCCGGCCCCTGCTTGGCACGCAAGGCGATGGCCATGGTGGCCGGATCGACATGGATACCATCGGCGATGATGCCGGCATAGAATGTGCCGGTATCGATTGCCGCGCCAGCCAGCCCTGGCTCGCGATTGCCGATCTGGCTCATTGCGTTGAGCAGATGGGTGACCACCGTTGCGCCGGCCTCGGCAAAGGCGCGAGCCGTGGCATAGCCGGTATCGGAATGGCCGATGCTGACGACAATGCCGGCTTTGCTAAGTGCCGACACCTGGCCGGGCTCGACGGATTCGGGCGCCACCGTCGTCAGCAGCACGGGCAGGTTTTTCCGTGCGGCGATCAGCATCGCCTGGTCGGGGCCTAGCATCGGCCGGATCAGGGCCGGGTCATGCGCGCCCTTGCGGGCGATCGACAGATGCGGCCCTTCAAGATGCAGGCCCAGGAATCCTGGCATCTTCCTCCGTGCCGCCTCGGCTCCGGCCGCAACCGCGGCGGCGGTGATCTCGGACGTGTCGGTGATCAGCGTCGGCAA
The DNA here is from genome assembly GCF_040319905.1 of Mesorhizobium sp. M0833. Classification (NCBI taxonomy): domain Bacteria; kingdom Pseudomonadati; phylum Pseudomonadota; class Alphaproteobacteria; order Hyphomicrobiales; family Phyllobacteriaceae; genus Mesorhizobium; species Mesorhizobium sp. M0833. The sequence continues at coordinate 31,158 of NZ_JAMYOQ010000005.1, forward strand.
CAGCGCCGTCGTGCCGAAGGGTGCGTGCGCCCGGCAGATGGTCTCGATCGAGGCAACGTCCGGATGGTCGTTGAGCATGACGCCGCCGCCGCCGTTGACCTGCAGATCGACGAAGCCAGGCGCCAGCATGCCGCCGCCGGTCTCGATACGCGCAACATTTGATGGAATCGCGCCGGCGGCAACGATGGCCTCGACGAGGCCGTCGCGCACGACAAGCGCCGCATTGTCGTGCCAGTCGTCGCCATCGAAAATCCGGGCGCCAGTCAGGGCGAAACGGTCGCTCATAGGGTTTCCGTCACCTTGCGCAGATTGGGCGGCGTGTCGGGGTCGAGGCCGCGATGGCGGGCAAAAGCCTCGACGAAACCATAGAACGACACGATCAGCGTCAGTGGATCGGTCAGCGGATGACCGGTTGCGACATGCGGCAGCGGCTGTGCGCTCTTTGCCTTGTTCGACGTCACAAAGACGGCGGCGCCCTTGCCGGCCAGGCTGTCGGCGGCATCGGCCACCGACGGTTCGGACGCATCGCGAGCAGCCAGAGCCAGCACCGGGAAGCCGGGGCCGACCAGCGCCAGCGGGCCGTGCATGACCTCGGCGGCACTATAGGCTTCCGCGTGCACGGCGCAGGTTTCCTTGAATTTCAGCGCCGCCTCGTTGGCGATCGCCGCCGACGGGCCACGGCCAAGGATGAACAGCGATTTCGGCGTCTCGAGTGCCGCAGCCAGCGCCATCCAGTCGCACGCGATCGCCTTGCGAAAATGCTCCGGCAGGCGGGCAAGTGCTGCCAGAAGTTTGTCGTCGCCGGTGCAATGCGCCATCAAGGCGAGCCCTGCGACGGCCGAATTGACGAAGGTCTTCGTCGCCGCAACGCTGCGCTCCGGTCCGGCCAGGATGTCGATCGCGTAATCCGAGGCTCGCGCGAGCGGCGAATCGGCAGTGTTGGTGATGGCGACGGTCAGCGACCCGCCGGCCCGCGCCGCCTGCGCCATTGCGACGATGTCCGGGCTCTTGCCGGACTGCGAGATCGCCAGGCAGGCCGAGCCGCCCAGCTTCAGCTTGGCGCCATAGATCGAGGCGATCGACGGGCCGACCGATGCAACCGCCAGCCCGGCGGTCAGCTCCACGGCATATTTCATGAAGGTCGCGGCATGGTCGGACGAACCGCGCGCCACGGTGACGACGAAATTCGGGTCGCGCTCGCGAATGTCGCGCCCGGCCTCGGTCAGCACCGCGGCCGAGCCGTCGAGCAGGCGCGCGGTGGCCTCCGGGATCTCGTCGATCTCGCGCCGCATATGGGTAATTGTTGCGCTCATGACCGGCCCTCTTCGCCCGGCCCGCTTAGCCGGAGTTCGGCGACAAAATCATAGGCGTCGCCTCTGTAGATGGAGCGGGTGAACTCGATCACCTTGCCGCTCGCCAGATAGGAGATACGCTCGATATGCAGCCCGGCAATGCCTGGCGGCACTTCGAGCAGATGCGCATCGCCATCGCCGAGATTGGTGGCGGAAATGCGCTGCACCGCCCGCACCGGTCTGTTGCCGGTCTGTTCCAGCGCCGCGTAGAGCGACGAACCGATCGCCGCCGGATCGGGCAGCACGCTTGTTGATAGCGAGGCGCGCTCGATCGCCAGCGGCGTGTCGTTGGCAATGCGCAGGCGCGCCACGCGCGCCACCAATTCGTTCGATGCCAGGCCGAGCACCATCATCTCGTCGGGCGACGGCGGATAGAGGCCGCGGTCGAGCCAGGCTGAACGCACCGCCATGCCGCGCCGCGCCATGTCTTCGGTAAACGAGGTCAGCATCGACAGCGACTGCTCGACGCGCTCCATGCGCGGCGCAACGAAGGTGCCGGAACCATGGCGCTGGACGAGGATGCCGCCCTTGACCAGGTCCTGCACCGCCTTGCGCACGGTGACGCGCGAAATGTCGGCCTTGCTGGCGATGTCGCGCTCGGAAGGCAGCGCATCGCCCGGTCCGATCAGCCCGCGTTTGACCGCATCCTCGATGCTCTTCCTCAGCTGCAGATAGAGCGGCGCGCCGCTTTGCGACGATTGTTTCAGCGCCGTGAATATCTGGTCGGCGGCCTCGCTCATCGCGCTGTCTCCGCCGTGTTTGCGAAAATCCGAACCGCCATCTGCACCGCGCCGCCCAGCGCGTCGTCGAGCGGCGGTTTCAGCAGCGCCCGGTAGCGGGCCGACAGGCGCGGCGCGTAAAGCGGCGCCAGCCCGCCGAGCAGGCAGAGCGGATCGTCGCCGCCCAGGTCGAGTACGCCAAGCGCTGCCTCGACATCGGCGACCGCCTTGTCGAGGATCCAGATAGCGACGACGTCGCCTTTTTCGGCGTGTTCGAACACCTTGGGCGCGAAGCCGCCGAAATCGCCGGGCTTGGCGTTGGTGGTGAATTCGACCACATCCTCGGGATTGTTGCGGAAGATGGCGAGCATGGCCTGCGTCAGCGGCGAGCCTTCGCGGATGCCGTCATAGGCGAGCAGCGTCTGCTCAAGCAGGTCGCGGCCGATGCGGGCGCCGCTGCCCTGGTCGCCGACCTGGAACCCCCAGCCGCCGATGGCGCGCGACTTGCCTTGTCTGCGCGCCATATAGGCGGTGCCGGTGCCGAGGATGGCCATGGCGCCGTCGCCGGAGCCGACCGCACCTTCCAGCGCGATTTCGGCGTCGGTCTCGACACGGCTGATGCGGAACGGCAGGATCGCTTCGAGCTGCTGCCTATAGGTGCCGACATTGGCGCCGGCCAGGCCGAGAACGGCCGGCGTTTGCGGGATCAGTGCGGGATCCCTGCCCGCGGCGACAAAGGCCTGCTGCGCCGCGTCGACGATGTTCGTCCTGGCGCCGGTGAGATCGGTGCGGATGTTGGCGGCGCCGCTTTTGGCGCGGCCGAGGACGCTGCCGTCGGCCGTTGCAAGGGCCGCCCTGCAGCTGGTGCCGCCGCCATCGATGCCGAGCACGAATTTCACGCGATTTCTCCTCGGGGCGGATAATACCAATAAAATACCAATAGCCAAGGGCTAATTTCCATTTCAAAAAAGTTAAGGCCTAGTTTGTTGAGAAATCAGCGGATTTCGTCTGCGGTCCTATCCCGACGCAGGGATTTCATTAATGCGTGTGGACAAGTGGTATTTTTTTGGTATTGTTTTCTGGATTGGAGGAAAGCGGATGGCCGAAACGCGCACCGAAGCGCTTCACCACAATGCCGAGGGACTGGACATCCAGGCCCCGGACGCCATCCTTTCCTCTTTGGCCAACGCACAGATCGAGGCCGCCAAGGCCGTACGCGGCGCCATTCCTGCCATTGCCGCGGCAGCCGAAATTATCGCAACCCGGCTGAAAAGCGGCGGCAAGCTCGCCTATGCGGCCGCCGGCAGCTCGGGCCTGATGGCATTGGCCGATGCGCTGGAACTGCCGGGCACTTTCGGTATCCAGCGCGACCGCATCGCCATCCTGATCGCCGGCGGCGACGAAGCTTTCAGGACACTGGCCGGCGGGCCTGAGGATGACGTTGACGAAGCTTCGGCAGCGGTCGCCGCCGCCGGCATCGGCAATAGCGATTGCCTGATCGCCGTCTCGGCCAGCGGCTCGACACCTTACGCTGTCCGCGCGATCGAGGAAGCCAGGCGCCGCGGTGCGGCGACGATTGCCATCGCCAACAACAGGGATGCGCCGCTGCTGCGGCTGGCCGACATCGCCATCCTGCTCGAAACGCCGCCGGAGCTGATTGCCGGCTCGACGCGCATGGGCGCCGGCACCGCCCAGAAGATCGCGCTCAACATGCTGTCGACGCTGGCCGCCATCCATCTCGGCCATGTCCATGACGGCTACATGGTCAACCTCATGGCCGACAACATCAAGCTGCGCGACCGCGCCGCACGCATCGTCGCCGCCGTCAGCGGGCGCGACAAGGACGAGGCGGCGCGCCTGCTCGAAAAGAGCGGCGGCGTCGTCAAGACCGCCATTCTGCTCGCCGCCGGCGCCACCAGCGCCGACGCGGCCGAGAAGATACTGGAAGGGACCGGCCACAAGCTGCGGCCAGCCCTTTCCGCGATCGAGGGGAGCAAGGGGCGCAATGCCTCTGTTCTCATCAAAACCGAACCTGAAAAAGGTCAACAGGGAGACTGAGCATGACAACGAAGCTACTGACGGCACTTCTTCTCGGCACCAGCATTCTCGGCTCCGCCGGGGTGGCTTATGCCGACGACGTAACGCTCAACATCGAAAGCTGGCGCGGCGACGACCTTGCCATCTGGAAGGACAAGCTGATCCCGGCCTTCGAAGCCAAGAACCCGGGCATCAAGGTGGTGTTCGCGCCGTCGGCGCCAACCGAATATGACGCCGCCCTCGGCGCCAAGCTCGCCGCCGGCTCGGCCGGCGACCTGATCACCTGCCGCCCGTTCGACAAGTCGCTGGAGCTCTTCAAGAAGGGCAACCTCGCCGACATCTCGACCCTGCCCGGCATGGAGAACTTCTCCGACGTCGCCAAGGCCGCCTGGCAGACCGACGACGGCAAGTCGAGTTTCTGCGTGCCGATGGCCTCCGTCATCCATGGCTTCATCTACAACAAGGACGCCTTCGACAAGCTCGGCATCAAGGTGCCGGAGACGCGCGACGAATTCTTCGCCGCGCTCGACAAGATCAAGGCCGACGGCACCTACATCCCGATGGCGATGGGCACCAAGGACCTCTGGGAAGCGGCGACGATGGGCTACCAGAACATCGGCCCGAACTACTGGAAGGGCGAGGAAGGCCGCCTGGCGCTGATCAAGGGCGAGCAGAAGCTGACTGATCCGCAGTGGGTCGAGCCCTTCAACGAACTGGCCAGGTGGAAGGACTATCTCGGCGACGGCTTCGAGGCGCAGACCTATCCGGACAGCCAGAACCTGTTCACGCTCGGCCGCGCCGCCATCTACCCGGCCGGCTCGTGGGAGATCGGCCTGTTCAACACGCAGGCGCAGTTCAAGATGGGCGCCTTCCCGCCGCCGGTGCAGAAGGCCGGCGACACCTGCTACATCTCCGACCACACCGACATCGGCATGGGCCTCAATGCGGCCTCGAAGAACGCGGACGCGGCCAAGACCTTCCTGTCCTGGGTGGCCTCGCCGGATTTCGCCACCATCTACGCCAACGCGCTGCCGGGCTTCTTCAGCCTGAACAACACCCCGGTGAAGATGGAAGACCCGCTGGCCCAGGAATTCGTCTCCTGGCGCGGCAAGTGCAAGTCGACGATCCGCTCGACCTACCAGATCCTGTCGCGCGGCACGCCGAATCTCGAAAACGAGACGTGGGTTGAATCGGCCAACGTCATCAACGGCACCGACACGCCGGAAGCTGCCGCCAAGAAGCTGCAGGACGGCCTCGACAGCTGGTACAAGCCGGCGAAATAAGAGCGTGGCGAAGCGTTGTCTCCCCCCTCGAGGGGGAGATGTCGCCGAAGGCGACAGAGAGGGTTGGTCGAGGCAGGCTGCGGCTTGATCGCTGCTGGAAAGCACGGTCGAAACTACGATGGCGGGCCGCCTCGGCCGACCCCACTCGCCTCGCTTCGCGAGGCACCCTTCCTTGGAGGGGAAGGCGCCGCGCCCTTTGACGGCAATTGCAAGACCTGATCCGCGGGGACCGAACGCATGGCCGCAGCACCGAAAAGACCGTTCCGTTGGCATATCGGCGTTTTCCTGGCGCCGGCGTTGCTGGTCTATACGGCGATCATGATCCTGCCTCTGGCCGGCACGCTGCAGCTTTCCTTGTTCCGCAACATCAATCAGTCGCAGGTCTTCGTCGGACTGGAAAATTTCCGCATGCTGTTCGGTGATCCCAACTGGTCGGTCAATTTCTGGAACGCACTCAGGAACAATGTCTGGTTCTTCATCATCCATATGCTGGTGCAGAACCCGATCGGCGTCCTTTTGGCCGCACTTCTGTCCAGCCCCAGGCTGCGGTTTTCCGCCTTCTACCGCACGGCGATCTTCGTGCCGACGATCCTGTCCTTCGTCATTGTCGGCTTCGCCTGGAAGCTGATCCTGTCGCCGCTATGGGGCGTGGCGCCGCATATGATGGACCTTGTCGGCCTGAAAAGCCTGTTCACGCCCTGGCTCGGCAAGGCGCAATATGCGCTGACCGCGCTCAGCCTGATCTCGGTGTGGCAGTTCGTCGGCATCCCGATGATGCTGATCTATGCGGCACTGCTGTCCATTCCCGAAGAGGTGATCGAAGCGGCCGAATGCGACGGCATCACCGGGATGGCGCAGTTCTGGAAGATCAAGCTGCCGCTCATCCTGCCGTCGATCGGCATCATCTCGATCCTGACCTTCGTCGGCAATTTCAACGCTTTCGACCTGATCTACACCGCGCAAGGCGCGCTGGCCGGGCCGAACTATTCAACGGATATTCTCGGCACCTTCCTCTACCGCGCCTTCTTCGGTTTCCAGCTGCAGGTCGGCGATCCCAACATGGGCGCTGCGATCGCCACGATGATGTTCCTCATCATCCTCGGCGGCGTCTGCGTCTATCTGTTCCTCGTGCAGACGCGCTTGCGTCGCTACCAGTTCTGAGGCGCGACATGAGCACGGCAACCCGCTCGCTGCCCCGCACCATTGGCGCCCACGCGATCCTGTTGACCTACACCGCCATCGCGCTGTTTCCGGTCATCCTCGTCATCATGAATTCGTTCAAATCGCGCGCAGGGATTTTTGGCGCGCCGCTGACGCCGCCGACGCCAGGGACCTTCGACCTGATCGGCTACGCCACGGTGATCGGCCAGGGCGACTTCATCCACTATTTCCAGAACAGCCTTGTCGTCACCGTCGCCTCGCTGTTCTTCGTGCTTCTGTTCGGCGCCATGGCTGCGTTCGCGCTGTCGGAATACCGCTTCCGCGGCAATTCGCTGATGGGGCTCTATCTGGCGCTCGGCATCATGATCCCGATCCGCCTCGGCACCGTCGCCATCCTGCAGCTGATGGTGGCGAGCGGGCTGGTCAACACGCTGACGGCGCTGATCCTGGTCTACACGGCGCAGGGCCTGCCGCTTGCCGTCTTCATCCTGTCGGAATTTATGAAGCAGGTCTCGGACGATCTGAAGAATGCGGGCAGGATCGACGGCCTGTCCGAATACACCATCTTTTTCCGGCTGGTGCTGCCGCTGGTGCGCCCATCGATGGCGACGGTCGCGGTCTTCACCATGATCCCGATCTGGAACGATCTGTGGTTCCCGCTGATCCTGGCGCCGTCGGAGGAGACCAAGACAGTGACGCTCGGCGCCCAGCTGTTCCTCGGCCAGTTCGTCACCAACTGGAACGCCATTCTGGCGGCACTGTCGCTGGCGATCATGCCGGTGCTGATCCTCTACGTCATCTTCTCGCGGCAGCTGATCCGCGGCATTACTTCGGGAGCGGTCAAGTGAGTTCGCAACAACCTCTGCGCGTCGTCGTCGCCGGTCTCGGCAATATGGGCCGCAGCCATGCGCTGGCCTACCATACCAATCCGGGCTTCGAGATCGCGGCGCTGGTCAATCGCTCCGACGTGCCGTTGCCGGCCGGGCTCGCCAGTTATGGCATCAGGCGCTCCTTTGACCAGGCGTTGCGCGACGAGAGTCCTGACGTCGCCTGCATCGCCACCTATTCCGACAGCCATGCCGACTATGCGGTGAGGGCGTTCGAGGCCGGCTGCCATGTCTTCGTCGAAAAGCCGCTGGCAACCACCGTCGCCGATGCAGAGCGCGTGGTCGCGGCAGCCAAGGCCAACGGCAAAAAACTGGTGATCGGCTACATCCTGCGCCATCACCCGTCCTGGATCCGGCTGATCGCCGAGGCGCGGAAGCTCGGCGGCCCTTACGTGTTCCGCATGAACCTCAACCAGCAATCCTCCGGCCATAGCTGGGAGACGCACAAGCAGCTGATGCAGACGACGTCGCCGATCGTCGATTGCGGCGTGCATTATCTCGACGTGATGCTGCAGATCACCGACGCCAGGCCGGTCCAGGTGCGCGGCATGGGGCTGCGGCTGACCGACGAGATTGCGCCCACGATGTATAATTACGGCCACCTGCAGGTGGTGTTCGACGATGGTTCGGTCGGCTGGTACGAGGCCGGCTGGGGGCCGATGATCTCGGAGACGGCCTTCTTCGTGAAGGACGTGATCTCGCCCAATGGCTGCGTGTCGATCGTCATGAAGGAGGGCGTCAGGTCCGACGACATCGACACCCACACCAAGACCTCGACCATCCGCCTGCACAGTGCGGCGACCGGCGCGGACGGCAAGTTCGCCAAACCGGACGAGATGCTGTCGATGGAGGGCGAGCCTGGCCATCAGGATCTCTGCGATCTCGAACAGGCATTTGTGCTCAAGGCGATCCGCGAGGATCTCGACTTGACCCGCCATATGGACGACGCGGTGAAGTCGCTCGCCGTCTGCCTTGCCGCCGACGAGAGCGTACGCAGCGGCCTCGCCGTGAAACTCTAGAACAGGGACGAAGCCGTGGGCTCGCTGAACATCGAGAATGTCAAAAAGGCCTTCGGGCCGGTAGAGGTGCTGAAGGGCATCAACCTCGAGGTGACGGATGGCGAGTTCGTCGTCTTCGTCGGTCCATCCGGCTGCGGAAAGTCGACGCTGCTCAGGGTCATAGCCGGGCTGGAGGACTCGACCTCGGGCCGCGTGGTGATCGACGGGGCGGACGTCTCCGCCACCCCGCCGGCCAAACGCGGCATCGCCATGGTGTTCCAGACCTATGCGCTCTATCCGCATCTGACGGTGAAGAACAACATGGGCCTCGGCCTCAAGCAGGCGGGCACACCGGCGGCCGAGATCGACCGCCGCATCGGCATCGCCTCGTCGATGCTGTCGCTGGAGCCCTACCTAGAGAGGCGGCCGGCCGAGCTTTCCGGCGGTCAGCGCCAGCGCGTCGCCATCGGCCGCGCCGTGGTGCGCGAGCCCAAGCTTTTTCTGTTCGACGAGCCGCTGTCCAACCTCGATGCCGCGCTGCGCGTCAACACCAGGCTGGAGATCGCCCAGCTGCACCGTCGGCTGAAGGCCACGATGATCTATGTCACCCACGACCAGGTCGAGGCGATGACACTGGCCGACAAGATCGTCGTGCTGAACGCGGGAAAGATCGAGCAGATCGGCGGACCGATGGAGCTTTACAATTCGCCGGCAAATGAATTCGTCGCCGGCTTCATCGGCTCACCGAAGATGAACTTCGTCGACGGGGCCAGGCTTGGCGAGACGGCCAAGACCATCGGTGTCCGTCCCGAGCACCTGACCGTCGATGCGAAATCCGGTGCCTGGAAAGGCACGGTTGTCCATGCCGAGCATCTTGGCGCCGACACCAATCTCTATCTCGACTGCGAGAAGGCTGGCTTGATCACCGTGCGCATTTTTGGCGTCTATAACGCCGAACCCGGCGCCACGCTCTACGCGACGCCGGATCCGGCGAAGACGTACCGGTTTGGGGCCGATGGGAGGGTGCTGAAGTAGCTGCTCTTTTTCCTTCTCTCACAAGGGGGAGAAGGGAGGGTGCGCTACGCATCAGCCCTGAACGTCTGCTTCTGGATGCCCAGCCCTTCGATGCCGAGCTCGACGACGTCGCCGGGCTTCAGGAACACCGGCGGCTTCATGCCGAGGCCGACGCCGGGCGGCGTGCCGGTCGAGATGATGTCGCCGGGGTGCAGCGACATGAACTGGCTGAGATAGGACACGAGATAAGCGACGCCGAAGACCATGGTCTTGGTCGAGCCGTTTTGCATCGTCTTGCCGTTGACCGTCAGCCACATCGGAATGTTCTGCGGGTCCTTGACCTCGTCCTTGGTCACCAGCCACGGACCGATCGGCCCGAACGTGTCGCAGCTCTTGCCTTTAGTCCACTGGCCCTGGCGCTCAGCCTGGAAGGCGCGCTCGGAGACGTCATGCGCGACGCAATAGCCGGCGACATAATCCAGCGCCTCGGCCTCGGTGACATACTTCGCTTTTCTGCCGATGACCACCCCGAGCTCGACCTCCCAGTCGGTCTTGACCGAGCCGCGCGGGATCAGCACGTCGTCATTTGGCCCGACGATAGCCGAGCTTGCCTTCATGAAGATGATCGGTTCCGGCGGCACGGTAGCGCCGGTTTCGGCGGCGTGGTCGGAATAGTTGAGACCGATGCAGATGAATTTGCCGGTGCCGGCGACGCAGGCGCCGATCCGCGGCTTGCCGGAAACCGCCGGCAGCGATTTCGGATCGAGCTTCGACAATGTCTCGAGCGATGCCGGGTCAAGTGCCTTGCCGGCAATGTCGGTGACATAGGCGGAGAGGTCGCGGATCGTTCCATCGGCATCGAGCAGGCCGGGGCGTTCGTTCCCCGCCTCGCCATAGCGCAGCAGTTTCATGCAGTTTTCTCCCAGTTGCGACCAGAGGCCGTTTGCAAACTCGCTCCGCTGCGGCGAATGGCGTGGGTTTCGAGAACCGGAGCGGAGCGTACTTAAGTACGTGAGCACCGGAAGCGCAGAAAGCCGCGTCAGGCGCCCGGCGGAGTAGGGTTTTCAAATGGCCTCTTAGATCGACCAGCCACCGTCGATATTATAAGCCTGCCCCGACGTATAGGTGGCGCCGGCCAGATAGACGGCGAGATCGGCGATTTCCTCGGGCGTGCCGAGGCGGCCCATCGGCTGGCGGGCGATGAAGGCGGCGCGAGCTGCTTCGTAGTCGCCCTGCGCATGCATGCGATCCTGCAGTGACGGGCTTTCGACCGTGCCCGGACAGATCGCATTGCAGCGTATACCCTTGCCGACATAGTCGGCGGCGACCGATTTGGTCAGGCCGATGACGGCTGCCTTGGTCAGCCCGTAAACGAAGCGGTTCGGCACGCCCTTGGTCGAACTGGCCAGCGACGCCATGTTGATGATCGAGCCGTCGCCGCGCTCCAGCATGCCGGGTAGCACGGCGCGGATGGTGCGGATCATCGAACGGACATTGAGATCATAGGCAAAGTCGAGATCGCCGTCCTTCATCTCGAGGATCGAGCCAGAATGGACGAAGCCGGCGCAATTGAACAGCACGTCGACGGCGCCGATCTCGGCAAAAGCGGCATTCACCGCCTCGTCGTTCAGCACGTCGAGCTTGCGGGTCTTGATACCGGGCGTCTTGCCGAGATCAGTGAGCACCACCTCGTTGATGTCGGTGGCATGGACGACGGCGCCGGCCTTGGCGAACGCCAGGGCACTTGCCCGGCCGATGCCTTGCGCCGCCGCCGTGACGACAACGATCTTGCCAGTCAGATCCGCCATGCTTTTCTCCTCGCCCGTCTTTAATCGTTCGGCTTTTACCGGCACAAGGCCGGGGCGCAATGTGCCAGGCGGGCACTACCATCTCGCCTGTTTCGATATTCGCCTGCCGGCCAAATGTTTTTTCTCGGTAAAGAACATCTTTTGGCCCGTCAAGCCCGGACGTCCCCTCCGGGACACTCAGTCGCCGTAGGGCACCCAGACGTTCTTGACCTCGATCGCACGGCGCAGCAAGGCATCGCCGGCTGCTTCGCTCGACGCCCAGTCGAGGCTGTGGCCGTTGCCGGTCCAGACACGCTTGAGATTGCCGATGGACTCGGCCTCCGCCTTGGCACAGGTCTCGGCATCGGCGAATATCCAGAGCCCGTCGACATCGTCGTGCTTGGCCAGCACGCCGGCCAGTTCGGCGCTACGGCCCGTAACGATGTTGATGGCGCCCGCCGGAACGTCGGAATATTCGATGACCTGGTAGAGGTCGGTGGCAAGCAGCGGGTATTTTTCGGATGGCACTGCGACTACGGTGTTGCCCATGGCAAGCGCCGGTGCCATCAGCGAGATCAGGCCAAGCAGAGGCGCATTGTCCGGTGCGATGATGCCGACGACGCCGACTGGCTCGTGCAGCGCCAGCGTGACGGCGCGGGCCGGCGGCTGGTGGACGCGGGCCTCGAATTTGTCGGCCAGGCCGGCGTAGAGGAACAGGCGCTCGATCGACAGCTCGACCTCGTCGCGCGCCGCCTTGCCGGTCGCGCCGGTGAGCTGAGTCAAACGGGCGGCAAACTCGTCGGCGCGGCCGGAAAGATTTTCGGCCACGTAGTAGAGTACCTGGCTGCGGTTGTAGACGGTCGCCTCGGGCCAGGCCTTGCAGGCGCGCGCGGCCGCGACGGCGTCGCGGATATCCTTGCGGTTGCCGAGACCGACCTCGCCGGCAAGCTTGCCCTTGGCGCTGGCGATGGCCAAGGAATAATTGCCGTCCGGCCGGACCTGCTTGCCGCCGATGAACAGCTTTGCCGTGCGGTCGATGACGCCAGCTTCCGCCTGCTCGACAGATTGGGCAGAAGACGTTGCGGGTTTGATGATCGGGCCGAGCGGCAGTTTTGCCGAGAGATATTCGAACATGCCCTCGCGCCCGCCTTCGCGGCCAAAGCCGCTCTCGCGATAGCCGCCGAAGCCGCAGGAGGCGTCGAACATATTGGTGCCGTTGACCCAGACGACGCCGGCCTTCAATTGCGGCGCGACGTGCAGGGCAAGATTGATGTTCTCGCTCCACACTGAAGCGGCCAGGCCATAGCGTGTGTTGTTGGCGAGCTCGATCGCTTCTTCGGTGTTGCGGAAGGTCATAGTGGCGAGCACCGGCCCGAACACCTCTTCCTGGGCCAGAATGTTAGCCGGCGAAACACCGGTCGCCAGAGTTGGCAGATGATAATAGCCCGCGGCGGGCAGTGCCGAGTCCGGCTGCCAGCAGATCGCACCCTGCTTGGCGCCCTCGGTGATCAGGCCCTTGACGCGATCGAGCTGAGTCAAATCGACCAGCGGGCCGATATCGGTGTTCTTGTCGAGCGGACTGCCGACGCGCAGCCGGCTCATCCGCGTCTTGACCTTGGCGATGAAGGCGTCGGCGATGCCTTCCTGCACCAGAAGACGCGAGCCGGCACAGCACACCTGGCCCTGGTTGAACCAGATACCGTCGACCAGACCCTCGACGGCGCTGTCGAGGTCGGCATCCTCGAAAACGACGAATGCCGACTTGCCGCCAAGCTCCAGCGAAAGTTTCTTGCCCGAGCCGGCAGTGGCCTTGCGGATGATCTTGCCGACCTCGGACGAACCGGTGAAGGCAATTTTCTGGACGCCGGGATGGTTGACGATGGCCGCGCCCGCCTCCGGGCCGCCCTGGACGATGTTGACGACGCCCTTCGGCACGCCGGCGCGTGCGCAGATCTCGGCAAAGAGGATCGCGGTGAGCGGCGTGAATTCCGCGGGTTTGAGCACCACGGTGCAGCCCGCGGCGAGCGCCGGCGCGATCTTCCAGGCGAGCATCAAGAGCGGGAAGTTCCACGGGATGATCTGGCCGACGACGCCGACGCCCTTGTGACCGGGAAAATCCCGGTCCAGCGCCTGCGCCCAGCCGGCATGATGGATAAAATGGCGGATCGCCAGCGGCACGTCGATGTCGCGGCTTTCGCGGATCGGCTTGCCATTGTCGATCGATTCCAGCACCGCGAACAGCCGTTGGTGGCGCTGCATGGCGCGGCCGATGGCATAGAGCACTTTGGCTCGGCTGTAGCCGGTGCTGGCGATCCATTTCGGCAGCGCTTTTGTGGCGGCCGACACCGCCGCGTCGATATCGGCGGCACCAGCGTCCGACACCTTGGCCAGCAGCTTTCCCGAGGACGGATCGCTGGTGTCGAAGGTTTTGCCTCCGCTGGCTCCCTTCCAGTCGCCGCCGATGAACAGCGCCTTGCCGAAATCCCGCGCGGCCAGCCAGGCATCGGCCTCGTTGCGGGCTTCCGGCGCCAGCCCGTAATCCATGGCGTGATAGCGTTCGAGGATGTTCATGAAGCGCTCCGAATCACGCCATCGCGTGGCGATGATTGGCCGAGTAGTGGCCGGTCAGATGATGCTCGAGCTGGCGCTCGATATCGGTCAAAAGGCTCGATGCTCCGAAGCGGAACAGCTCCGGCTCCAGCCACGGCCGGCCAAGCTCTTCCTTCATCAGCACCAGCCAATCGAGCGAGGCTTTTGCCGTGGAAATGCCACCGGCCGGCTTGAAGCCGATGAGATAGCCGGTTTCCTCGAAATAGGCGCGGATCGCGCGCACCATGGCAAGGCCGACCGGCAGCGTCGCGTTGACGGTTTCCTTGCCGGTCGAGGTCTTGATGAAATCTGCACCCGCCATCATCGCCACCATCGAGGCGAGCATGACGTTGCGCAGCGTCGCGAGGTCGCCGGTGCCGAGGATCACCTTCAGATGCGCCTCGCCGCAAGCGGCGCGCATCGAGACGATCTCGTTATAGAGCTCCTGCCATTTCGCCCCGAATACCAAACCGCGCGGGATGACGACGTCGATCTCGTCGGCGCCGTCGCGGACCGATGCTTCGATCTCTTGCAGGCGCGTCGAAAGCGGTGCAAGTCCATGCGGGAAGGCGGTCGAAACGGCGGCGACATGGACACCGCTCCCGCGCAGCGCTTCGACGGCGGTGGCGACGAAGGGATGATAGACGCAGACCGCCGCCGGGCGGATCTTTTCACCAGTAATGCCGAGCCCTTCGACGATGTCGCGACGGAACGGGTTGACCGCCTTGGCACAAAGCCGGCGCACGCGCTCTTCCGTGTCATTCGAGTTCAGCGTCGTCAGGTCCATGCAGGCGACGGCGCGCAGCAGCCAGGCCGCCTGGTTATCGGCCTTGATCGACCGTCTTTTGGTCAGGCTGGCAACGCGGCGTTCCAGCGCCGAGCGGTTGACGCTGCGCATCGATTCCATGAAGCCGAGATCGAGCCTCATACCGGGATTGCGGGCAATGCCATGGGCTTGCGGCATCGGCGCATTGGCGGCGGCGCGCGCAGGCAGCGGCGTGATCTTGGACGTGCCGAGATCGGTTTCGCGGATTGTGCTGCTCATCTCCTGCCCCTTGTTCAGCGAGTTATGCCGAAGATAGACCGTGAAGCAGCGCTTCACGAGTCCTTCAAGCGGTCATAGCGGAAAAAGACGGTCGAGGCAGCCGACTTTTGACCGTGTGGTCAAAATCAGGGTCGCAAACCAGTAGACTCTGAACTGCCGCGTCTCAGCCGACGAAGGCGCGCTCGACGACGAAGCTTGCCGGATGATGCAGCGAGCCTTCCTGGAAGCCGTGGCTTTCAGCCAGCTCCTTGACGTCCTTGAGCATATGCATCGAGCCGCAGATCATGATGCGGTCGGTCTCGGGATTGAGCCTGTCGATGCCGAGATCGGTGTAGAATTTGCCCGAGCCAATCAGCGCGGTGATACGGCCCATGCGCTCGGAGGTCTCGCGCGTCGTCGAATTATACAGCGTGACGCGGCCGCCGGTCAGCTCGCCGATCAGCGGATCGTTCTCCAGTGCGGCCACCAGTTCCTGGCCGTAGGTGAGCTCGGCATTGTCGCGGCAGGTATGGGTCAGGATAACCTGCTCGAACTTCTCATAGGTATCGGGATCGCGCAGCAGGCTGGCGAAGGGAGCGATGCCGGTGCCGGTCGAGATCATGAACAGGCGCTTGGCCGGGGTCAGCGCGTCGACCACCAGCGTACCCGTCGACTTCTGCCGCATGATGACAGTATCGCCGATCTCGATTTTCTGCAGCTCCGAGGTAAGCGGGCCGTCCGGCACCTTGATCGAGAAGAATTCGAGTTCGTCATCCCAGGACGGGCTGGCGATCGAATAGGCGCGGAACACTGGCTTCTCGGCATTGGGCAGGCCGATCATGACGAATTCGCCGGAGCGAAAGCGCAGCGACTGCGGCCGGGTGATGCGGAACGAAAACAGCCGGTCGGTATAATGCTTCACCGAGACCACGGTTTCGGCATAGACATTGGCCGGTATCGGGAACTGCAACGGCCGGGCGCCGGCTGTGTTGAACGCGGATGTGGTGTTCATCAAACCTAACCTTCTGGGCCGGCTCAGCGGCGGCGCCAAATCTCCACCTGCGCGCCCGAACCGGTCAGGTTCCAGCGTGCCGTTTGCACACTCCGAAGCGGTAAGCTCTTGTGTCCGGAATTTATTAGTATACAAACGATATTTGCGTCAAGACGCCGCCGTAAAACAGCTTTCCAAACTAAGGCATGTAGGCAGTTCGGGCATTTCGGGTTTCGACAATGGGACAGAATTTTTCGGCGCAAGCGCTGGATTCGACTGGCAGCGTCGTCGCCGGCATCGATGTCGGCGGAACTTTTACCGACCTCCTTCTGATCTACGGCCGTGACGGTGGCCGGGTGCACATCGCCAAGACCCCGACGACAGTCGACAACCAGGCGTTCGGCGTCGTTTCGGCACTTGGCGCCACCGGATTTCCGGTCGACGGCATCGACCTCATCGTGCACGGCACGACGACGACCACCAACGCGGTCCTGGAGCGCCGGCTGGCCAAGACCGGCATGATCACCACGCGCGGCTTTCGCGACGTCATCGAGCTTGGCCGGCGAACACGGCCGCAGGCCTATGGCATGACGGGCACCTTCATCCCGATCATTCCGCGCAATCTGCGGCTCGAAGTGTCGGAGCGGGTCGAGGCCTCGGGCGCGGTGCGCATCCCGCTCGACGAGGCCGAGATGCGGACAGCGATTTCACAACTGATCGCAGCCGGCTGCGAATCCCTGGTCATCCATTTCCTGCATTCCTACGCCAACCCGGCGCATGAGCGGCGCGCCGCCGAGATAGCGGCCGAGCTTTGGCCGAACGGCTACATCACGACAGGCCACGCCCTGCTTTCGGAAGCGCGCGAATTCGAGCGCGGCGTGACCGCTTCGGTCAACGCTTCGGTCCAACCGATCCTCGAACGCTATGTCGAGCGGCTGCGCAAGGAGCTGGCGTCAAAAGGCTACGCCCGCGACTTCCTGATCATGAACGGCAACGGCGGCATGATCTCGGCCCGCTTTGTCACACGTGAGTCGGCCAAGACCGTCATGTCCGGCCCCGCTTCCGGCGTCATTGCTGCCGCCTATACCGGCAAACGCGCCGGCTTCGAAAACCTGGTCACGTACGACATGGGCGGCACCTCGACCGACGTGGCGCTGATCCGCAACGCCGAGCCGGCAGTGTCGAACGAGATCGAGATCGAATATGCGATGCCGATCCACGTGCCGATGGTGGCGGTCCATACGGTCGGCGCCGGCGGCGGCTCGATCGCCCGCGTCGATGCGGCAGGCCTGATCCAGATTGGCCCGGAAAGCGCCGGCGCCAATCCCGGGCCAATCTGCTACGGACGCGGCGGCTTGGAGCCGACCATCACCGACGCGAATCTGGTGCTCGGCAGGCTGGCGCCGAAGAAGCTGCTCGCGGTGGAAAACCCGGTCACCGTCGAACGGGTCACCGGCATATTCGAGGACAGGATCGGCCGCGCCACAGGCTTGTCCGGCGTCGAAGCGGCGGGTGCGGTGCTGCGGCTCGGCAACGTGAAGATGGCCGGCGCCATCCGCATGGTCTCGGTATCGCGCGGCCACGACCCGCGCGATTTCGCGCTGTTTGCCTTCGGCGGCGCCGGTCCGCTGCATGCGACGGCGTTGGCGCGCGAACTAGGCCTGCCGAAAGTGCTGGTGCCGGCGCGGCCAGGCATCACCAATGCTCTTGGCTGCGTTGTCGCCGATCTGCGCCATGATTTCGTCAACACGGTCAACCAGCCGGTGGCCAGTCTCGACGAAACCCAACTCTACGAGACATTGGAACGGCACCGAAACGAAGGCGAGGAGCTGATCGGCAAGGAAGCGGTGAAGCCGGAAGCAATCCGCGTCACGCATTCCGCCGACATGCAGTTCGTTGGCCAGACGCATATCATCAACGTGCTGCTGCCCTCGTCTGCGGTGACACGCCAGGTACTGCAGCAACTGTTCGAGAGTGCCTATTTCGCCCGCTTCAAGGTCGAGCTACCGGAAATCCGCGCCAATCTGGTCAACCTCAACACGTCGGTCACCGGCGTGCGGCCGACGATCGATCTGTCCCGGCTGATCGACCCGGCTGGGCGCGCCAAAACGCTCGAAGGGGCGCGGCGCGAAATCCGGCCGGTCTGGTATGGCGGGCGCTGGTACGATACGCCGGTCTACAGCAGGGAAGAGCTGCCGCTCGACGCAGTCATCATGGGGCCGGCGATCCTCGAACAGATGGACGCCACCACAGTGCTCGAGCCCGGCGACCGGGCGCGGTCGGATGCCGACGGCAACATCATCATCGATATCGGCGAGGCCTGAGATGGAGCAGCTTGACACTATTACGCTTTCGGTCCTCCATGCGGCCCTGCAGCAGGTCTGCGACGAAATGGACCTGACGTTTTCGCGCGCCGCGTTCTCGCCTGTTATCGCCGAGGCCAATGACCGTTCGGATGGCATCTATTCGGCGCTCGATGGTTCGCTGATCGCGCAAGGCAGCCAGGGCCTGCCGGTGTTCGTCGGCGTCATGCAGTATTCGACCAAAACGGTGATCGAGATGATCGCCGACGGACGCTGCCTTCCGCCCGAGCCGGGCGATATTTACATCGTCAACGATCCCTATCTCGGCGGCACCCATCTGATGGATGTGCGCTTCGCCATGCCGGTCTACCGGGACGGGAAGATCTTCTGCTGGCTGTCGAACACCGGCCATTGGCCCGACATTGGCGGTTCGGTGCCGGGCGGCTTCTCCGCCTCGGCAACGGCGGTCGAGCAGGAAGGCTTGCGGTTGCCGCCGGTGAAACTGTTCAAGAAGGGCGTGCTCGACCCGGAGATCTACGCCATCATCTGCTCCAACATCCGTGTTGCCGACCAGCGCATTGGCGATATCCGCGCGCAGGCGGCGGCACTGCTGATCGGCCAGGACAGGCTCAATGGAATCCTGGATCGTTACGGAGACGAAACAGTTGTCGAAGCGATCGCCGAATTGCGGCGCCGCGCCGCTGAACAGATGCGCGTCAACATATCGGCCATTCCCGACGGGATCTATCGCTCGCAGGCCTTCGTCGATTCAGACGGCGTGGTAAACGAGCCGCTCATCATCGCGCTGGCAGTCGAGAAAAAAGGCGACACGCTCAGCTTCGACTTCTCGGGCTCATCAAAGCCCTGCGTCGGGCCGATGAACAGCGTTCTGGCGACGACGCTGTCCTCGGTCTATCTCGCTATGCGCCATATTTTCCCGGATGTGCCGATCAGCGCCGGCGCCTTCGAACCGCTGATCGTCAAGCGGCCGGAAGGCACCTTCCTCGACGCCAAATATCCGCGCCCTGTATCGGGCTGCGCCGCCGAGGTTTCGCAGCGCATCGCCGAGGCGGTGTTCGCGGCGATGGTGCAGGCTCTGCCGGACAGGGTGACGGCGGCTCCGGCCGGCTCCAGCGGCAATTTCGCACTCGGCGGCAACGATCCGGTCCGTGGCCGCGACTACGTCATGTACCAGATTTCCGGCGGCGGCTATGGTGGCAATGCTGATCACGACGGCCTGACCAATGGCTGCTCGACCATAGGCATCTCCAAGTCGCCGCCGGTCGAAATCATGGAGCAGGCATTTCCGGTGCTCTACCGCCACTATGCGCTGCGCGAAGGCTCCGGTGGCGCCGGCAAGCATCGCGGCGGTTTCGGGCTTGCCTATGAGGTGGAAATCCTGCGCGGCGATGCACGTGCCTCTTTCGTCATGGACCACGGCCGCTTCGGCCCGCAAGGCGCGCTCGGCGGCAAGGACGGCGCGGTCAACACGGTCACCGTGTTCCGCGACGGCAAGGAACATGTGCCGCCACACCTGTCCAAGGAACAGGACATCGCGTTGAAAGCCGGCGACCGCGTGCGCGTCGGCACGCCGGGCGGCGGCGGCTACGGCGATCCCTTGCAGCGGGACGCCGATCTGGTGGCGAGGGATGTCGCGCTGGGCTATTACACGCCCGCAGAAGCCGCCGAAAGGTTCGGGGTCGCTCTCTCGGCGGATGGATTGGGGATCGACCGGGCAGCCACGGAAAAGAGGCGCGCCGGCTGACGGCGCGACCCCGGATTTCCTTCATTTGCGGCCAACGATCAGTTGCGGTGATCCAGCCTCGCGACCAGCCGGTCGCCGGCCCACTGGATGCCGCAGACCAGGGTGATCAGGACGATGACCACGGCGATCATGACTGACGTTTCGAAGCGCTGGTAGCCGTAGCGGATGGCGAGGTCGCCGAGACCGCCGGCGCCGATGGCGCCGGCCATCGCCGAGGCGCCGATCAGTGTCACCAGCGTCACCGTGAAGCCGGCGACGATGCCGGGCAGCGCTTCCGGCACCAGCACCTCGCGAATGATCGTCCAGCGGTTGCCGCCCATGGCGCGCGCCGCTTCGATCAGCCCGTGGTCGACCTCATGCAGCGACACTTCGGCGATCCGGGCATAGTAGGGCGTCGCCGCGATCGACAGCGGAACGATCGCTGCCCAGGTGCCGATCGAGGTGCCGACGATCAGCCGCGTCACCGGGATCAGCGCAACCAGCAGGATGATGAAAGGCACAGAGCGGAAGCCGTTGATGACAGCGCCAAGCGCGCGGTTCACCCACAGGTTTTCGGCGATGCCGCCGCGGTCGGTGGCGACCAGCGCCAGGCCGAGCGGCAGCCCGAAAACCAGCGAGACGAGGCCGGAGGCGGCCGTCATCAGGATCGTTTCCCAGATCGAACGGACGAGAAGCTCAAACAGAACCGGCGACATGGCCAAGCACCTCCACCCGCGCTTGGCGGGCTTTCAAGAACGCGATCACCTCTGCCAGGTGAGCTTCATTGCTGCCGGCGACCGCAACGAACAGTGTCCCGACAGGCTGCTGCTGGACGTGATCGATGCCGCCATGCACGAGGCGGAACGAGCCGGGAACCGCCGAGGCAAGATCGGACAAAAGCGGGCTTCGCGCGGCCTCACCGGCCACGTCGATCCTGAGGATCGCCTCCACGCCGGCGTTCCGCGTTAGCCGGCTTGCGATCTCCGCCGGCAATTGCGGCCGGATGCCGCCGAGCAGGCTCTGCGTGATCGCCGACTTGGGGTCCGCAAAAATCGACCAGACCGGGCCTTGCTCGACGATCCGCCCAGCGTCGATCACCGCGACACGATCGGCGATCGAACGGATCACCTCCATCTCGTGCGTGATGAGCAGGATGGTCAGGCCGAGCTGCCGGTTGATGTCTCTGAGCAAGGCAAGGATGGAGCGCGTCGTCTCCGGGTCCAACGCCGAGGTCGCTTCGTCCGACAGCAGCAGCGCCGGGCGCGCCGCAAGCGCCCGGGCAATGCCGACGCGCTGCTTCTGCCCGCCCGACAGCGACGCAGGATAGGCTTTCGCCTTTTCCGACAGGCCGACAAGCTCGAGCAGCTCGGCGGCGCGCGCCAGGCGTTCGGCCCTGGGCCGGCCTTCGATCTTGAGCGGCAGCGCTACATTGTCTTCGACCGTCCTGGCGGACAGCAGGTTGAAATGCTGGAAGATCATGCCGATGCGCCGGCGCAGCGGCTGCAATTCGCGCTCGCCGAGCCGGCTGATGTCGCGGCCTTCGATGAAGACTTGTCCTGAATCCGGCCGCTCCAGGCCGTTCAGGCAGCGTATCAGCGTCGACTTGCCGGCGCCGCTGCGGCCGATGATGCCGAGGATCTCGCCCTGGCGCACGCTGAGCGACACGCCGTCCAGCGCCGCTGTCGCGCCGAAGCGGCGCGTCAGCTCGATGAGGCGCACGACATCGTTCGGTCCCGCGGAGCGGCCGCCGACGGGATGCGTGACTTCGGTGACCGAGGCGAAATGCTGGTTCATAAAAGTTCCTGTATTGGTGTCCGGCAAACGCGATCGCGGTCCGCGTTGAAGCGCGGACCGCTTTATCATGCCGGGCCTCAGCGCCCAGTCGAGCTCGGCATCAATAGGCGCTGACGCCGGTTCCCTTGTAGACCCGGTCGAATTCGGCCTTCACCTTTTCGTTCTGATAGGAGGCGACCAATGTCTTCACCCAGGGCTGGTTTTCATTGCCGGCCTTGACCGCGATGAAATTGCGATAGGGATTGTCGGCCACCGCCTCCTGGGCGATGCGGTTCTCCGGTGTGAGGCCGCTTTTAAGCGCCCAATCCGTGTTGACTACGGCCCCGTCGAGGTCTTCCACCGAGCGCCCGACGATGCCTGCGTCCAGCTCCTTGATGACCAAGTGCTTCGGGTTTTCGGCGATGTCGGTGGTCGTCGCCAGAATGCCGGTGCCTTCCCTGAGTTTGATCAGATGTTCGCTCTGCAGGACGCGCAGTGCGCGGCCCTCATTGGACGGGTCGTTCGGCACGCCAATGACCGCGCCTTCGGGCAGGTCGGCAATATTCGCGTACTTCTTGGAATAAAGGCCGATCGGCCAGACCCCGGTATAGCCGACCGGGACGATGTGATAGCCCTGCGTCTTGATCTGGTTGTCGAGATAGGGCTTGTGCTGGAAGGCGTTGGCGTCGATTTCGCCACGCTCGAGCGCTTCATTCGGCTGGGTATAGTCGTTGAACACCACGGTCTCGATCGTCAGGCCCCTCTCCGCCGCCTGGGCGGTGACGACGCGCCAGACGTCCTCGTCCTCGCCGCTCATGATGCCGACCTTGACCGCCGTCTTGTCCTCGGCGAACGACGGCGCAGCAAGGCTGACAATCGCAACCGCTGATGCGAGAAGTACAGCGAGGCCGGCGCGCCGGCTTATAGTTGCCGAGAAGAATGGAAGCAAAGTGTTGGTATTCCCAGGCATGGTCAATCCCATCGGTTTTGCAATCGTTGTGGCCAGGCGGAATGCGAAGCCTTGCGAGTATCATCGGAAATGCTGATCGCCAGATCAAAGAACAGTATTTCACACCAGATGAGGAGCCGGGAATATTCTCTCAAAGTTTCTGGCCTGGCGAGCACAGGACGCTGCCGCCTGGCGTGCTGACTCGGCTATGTGGCCCGCCGTGCGTCGGAACGGCGGGCCTTTCTGCGTCGGAATGCCCCACAAGGGCAGCAGTCTGGGATGTCGACAATGCTGGACGCGCCGCATGTCCCTTCAAAGCGACGCGCTTGTTCACTCGATGACCTTCACGATCCTGCGCGTGCCAGGATCGACCAGGACGGTCCGATTGTCGACGACGACGTAGCGGTATTTGACGCTGGGAACTTCATGAAGCTCGACGGTATCGGGCAGTGTCGAGCCGACATTGAGCTCCACGCCGGGAAGCTGGACGGACGCCAGAGGCTGCTTTTTCACATACTCGCGTACGATCGTCTCCTGCTGCGGTTCGATGACCACGTCCTGGGCCGCAGCGGCGCCAACACCCGCAAGCAGCAAGAACCCTGCCGCGGCTGCCGAAAGATGCATTCTCATGATCGTCTCCTTTCGTCGTGAGCCACCTCTGCGCTGCGCCGCGTCATGCTGTTCGCAGCGGGGTCGCTAGGTCGGTAACGTCACCGGGTAAAGCTTGTTCCGCCGCTCGGATCGCTTGCCGTTTCGCTCGGTTAATTTGGAACAAAGTTTTTTAGCCGCAGTTTTACGCGGTGAAGGGACGCATTTTCCAAGGAGATCTCTCATGAAAGGCGTTCTGATCACCAGCATGCTAGCAATCAGCGTCAGCTGCGGAGCGGCACTTGCCCAGACGCAGCAGTCGACCGACGACCAGTCCGGCGCTAATTGCGCAGCCGGCACTGCCAACTGTCCAAATGGCGCCAAGATGGGCGAGCAGGCTCAGGGCAAGGCCGGCGCTACGACTGAACAACAGGCGCAGGGCAACAAAAAGCTGAAGACCGACGAGCAAGCTCAGGGCAAGGCTGGCGCTACGACTGACCAGCAGGCTCAGGGCAAGCCGAAAATGAAGACCGAAGAGCAAGCTCAGGGCAAGGCTGGCGCCACGACTGACCAGCAGGCCACGGGCAACACCAAAATGAAAACCGACGAGCAGGCCCAGGGCAAAACCGGAACCACCACTACCGAGCAGGCCCAAGGCAACACGAAAATGAAGACCGAGGAGCAGGCTCAGGGCAAGACTGGGACCACGACCAGCGAGCAGACTCAGGGCAACGCCTCTACGCAGACGCAGGACCAGAGTTCGACCGCTTCCATCAGCAATGTGACCGTTGAACAGAAGACAGAGATTACCCAGGTCATCAAGGAAACGAATGTCCAACCGGTTTCCAATGTCGATTTCGACATCTCTGTCGGCGTCGAGGTTCCGCGAAAGAAGGTCCGGCTGCATCGTCTGCCGGCGCGCATCGTCAAGATTGTTCCGGCTTACGAATCCTATGAATATTTCGTGCTGGCCGATGGCCGAATCGTCATCGTCGATCCGAATACCTACAAGATCGTGCTTATCCTGACCTAGTTGTAGCCGGACGGTTTGCAAGACCGTTTGATTGCACCGGTAAGCCCGCGGCGCGACTTGCGCGGCGGGCCTTACCGCATCCCACTCCACAGCGTTGCAGCGTCTGCAAATCGCAGATCACGGCCCGTCCTCGGGGCGAGGAGCCAGCATGGTCTGATCGATGGTGTCGGGCAGGCATGGACTTGGAGCGCACCTTGTTCGGAATGACGCAGTGGCCATGGCATCAATATTCGGGACCAGCACCATTCTCGCGTAGTGCCGCGGCCACAGCGGTTCTCCAAACCAGATGAAGATGCCGCCAACCATCAGCGCCAGCAACAAGAGCGCCGTTGCGTTTGCAAATATCTCGCCGTAGCGCATGGTAACCTGTCCCGGCCGGAAGTCGATTCAGCCTGTGACAGCGGCAATCGGAACGGTGCCGAAACCCAGCTCTACTGCCCTCGGCGCCTCGCGAATGCCGCCTCCCATTGGATCCTCCCGGGAACAGGCCAAGTGAATAACGGCACTCTCGGTACTTTGTTCCCGGCCCGACGACAGCCGCTTCCTTCATGCCGGGGTGTTTCCGTTGGCGAAACCGCTGGCGGTCGTCGCCCTCATTGATGCGCGGCAGCAAGATCCTTCACGTGACGTTCGTGCATTTGCAGCACTGGCAGCGTCTTTTTGGCAAATTCCTTCATCGCCGGATCGTCGCCGGAATTTGCGTAAGCGGAAAACAGCGCCACCGCTTCCTTATGCGCCTGGGTCTGCATGTCGATGTATTTCGATTGGAAGCTGTCCCCGCTGGCCTCCTTGAGTTGGTCGAGCAGCGCCTGGTGCTTGGTGTCCAGCGGCGGGCCGGCCGGCGCGGTGGCCGAAGTCGTCTGACCCTTGCTGAGCGCCGCCTTGAACTCCTCGTCGGCCTTGGTGTGGTCCGTGACCATTTGCGCCGCGAAGGCTTTTACGTCGTCGGCCTTCGCCTGCGTCTGCGCAAGTCGGCTCGATTCGATTTCGAATGTATTGGCGATGGGCACCGTCTTGACGAACGTCGCAGTGTCAACCTTGCTCATGGTGTCGGTCGTTAGAGGCGTCAGCGTCGCCGATTGGGCAAAAGCAACCAAAGGCGCGCCGGCCATCATCGCTGCCGCAGTGATGGATAGAAGTGTTTTCATGGGAGCTCTCCGAGGCTGATGTCATCCCTCGATGGCTCAACGCGGAAGCTGCGGCGAGGTTGCCTGGTCGTGGCGCCAGAGCCGCCGCGACGCCAGACAATAGTTTGGAAACGCAAAACAAAGAACGCCGGCTGCGTCCCGCAAATCGCAACGCACGCGGCGAGATCGTACGGAATCGCACAAGCTCTTTCGCTTTGCCGCAGTCTTGCTATCGTCGGTCGGGAGAGATGGGTGGAGGCTTCCGTGGGGCAGATCAAGTCGCCGCTAGGAATCGGTATTGATACCGACGCTGCCGTTCATACCGTCATGGCCGACTACCATTCCGGCGACATTCTCTCGACCACCGTCGTCATAGCCGATTTGCGCAGACGCTTTCCCTGGTTCCGGCAAACCGACGAGGAGCTGGTTGGCTTTATCGTTCGCGCGCTGGACGGTCGGGAGATCGCCGTCAGCTTCGAACACCGCGGCCGATAGGCGCTAATTTGCGGCAAAAACCAACAGGCCGCGGAGCCTATGCTCCGCGGCCTGGTCAGGCTGTGATCACCGGGCGCTTACTTGCCGCAGTGGTTGTCGTTCACTGTCGGAGCCATCGTGCCAGGAGCCTTGCCGGTCGCATCGGGCAGAGCCCCCTGCGGGCCTGGCGGGCAATTCCGGTCGGCATTCGAATTCGTCGTTGAGAAATCGCGAATGCTGTTGGTGATGGTCGAATCCGTGCCGGTGTCCGGGCCGCCATTATTCGGGACTACGATCGTCCGCCCGCTGCCGTCGGTAGCGTCTCCGGAGGGATCGCCGACGTTCTGGGCCATCGCTGACGTGGCCAGACCGATCGTAAGCGCGGAAGCTGCGAGAATTTTCGTGAGCATGATGCTTCTCCTTTTACGAGGGTCGTCGCGTTGCGACTACGAAAACAACCGTTCGGGCGGGCGAAGGTTCCGACAAATTCCCCATGAATTTCAGCATCTTCTCAGGTGTTCAAGGCGGCCGCCATGCCATTCTCCGCCGGCATGCATCTGTGGACTTTTCTGACGGCACGGCCCGGCATTTTGCTTGCCGCATGAGTGTACGCCTTACCGTCCCGCCGGAACAGGAATGCTTCTTGCGAGTTCATACCTTTGTACAATGCGACGCGCTGATGCGAATGGCGGCAGCGCAAACAAGGAGAGCAGACATCATGGGCCTTGGAACCATTCTCATCATCATCTTGGTCCTTGCCTTGCTTGGCGGCTTCAGCGGCTTGGGCGGCGGACCGTTCTATGGCACCGGCTATTACGGTGGTGGCGGCCTCGGCCTGGTGCTGCTTATCGTCATTATCCTGGTCCTGCTTGGGCGCATTTGATGCATGTCGCGCAAAAGCATGCCCTCGGGCTTGACCCGAGGGTGTGCAGCGGTTTTGTGATAACGACATGCATAAAACAGGAACCTAAAGTGCGTCGCATTAGGCCGGTCAAGCGCGACACGCGTTAGTGTCACGCTCGCGACAAAAACGCCTGCCGCTTGGTAATAAGCGCCGGGCGTTTTGTCGTGAAAAGACAAGATTTCCAAGTATCCTTGGCAAACCGGGACCCTGGCTAGAAAGGGCGACTCGGTGCCGAACCTTTCGGCGCCGAGGACGCCACCATAGCAGCAGCTTAGTGTTGGCGATCGGCGGCCAGCGCTTCTTTCAGATCGGCGCTGAGCACACCCTCGTTGAACAGCGACATGATACGGGCTGCCAACCGCTCGCGGACAGGACTGTCGTCCGCAACACCCAACTCGCGGCAGCAGTCGTCGAGCGCTTTTCTCAGCACGCTCAGTTCGGCTGGAGTTGCTGCACCTTGCATCGACATGCCATCCTCCCTTGAAAAGGGCGAAAGCGCGAAGCGTCTTTCAAGCGTCCACTCGCCATGCCTGTGTGAACGCCTCCAATTCAATTAGCGCCGCTCTCGTCCAAACTCAATGTACAGAAATTACCAAGCAGACAGTTTGGGAACGACTGTCTCGCACCTGCATTGTTGCTGCGATCCAACCCACCCTCATTTGGATCACTGGGCGTAGCCCACGACGCCCGAATGGAGCCCGTTGCATCCCTCGCGACGGGCTCTTTCGAGTTCGGCGATCTCAATTGTCGTTTTCGTACGAAACCGTCTTTGGTACGTTTTCAACACTAACTTTCAGTCGGATGTTTTCGTAGGCAAGCGGCAGGAGAACTGCCGTGTATCGATTCATTTTTTTATTTAGTAGGCTCCATACCTTTCAGTGCTTATATAAGCGCTATCGTTCGCAGGTTATACCGGGCGCGGACGGCTGGGAGATAGAAAAGCTCTTGCCCTGTTTTGGGCCCAGCTATGTCTGATCCAGCAACTTCCAATAAGAATCCATATTCCAATAAAAATCCATACAAAAACAAGCTGTTGCGCCGAATGAGCGCCGGCGATTTCGCATCTCTCGAGCCGCACATCGGGCGCTGTTCGCTGGAGTTACGGCAATCGCTCGAAGTGTCCGGGTCGCCGATCGAGGCCATCTATTTCCTCGAGGAGGGTATCGGTTCCGTGGTTGCGAAAATGCCGAACGGCAGCGATGCGGAAGTCGGCCTTGTCGGCTTGGAAGGTATGACCGGCTCGGCCCTGATAATGGGCGACGACCGTACGGTCCATGATTGCTATGTGCAGCTGGCGGGAGAAGCCGCCAAGATCGACGCCGAGCCGTTCAAAGCGGCGCTGACACAAAGTCCGACGCTGCGGCTGTTCTTGCTGCGCTACGTGCAATATCTGCATGTACAGACTGGCTTTACCGCGCTGATCAACGCGCGATCGAAACTTGAAGACCGGCTGGCGCGCTGGCTGCTCATGTGTGACGATCGGGTGGACGGCGGCCGGCTGACGATCACTCACGAATTCCTGTCGATCATGCTTGGCGTAAGGCGCCCGGGTGTCACGGTCGCGCTGCAGCTGCTTGAGGGGCGAGGGCTCATCCGGTCCCGCCGCGGCGAAATTATCATCCGCGACCGCGATGGTCTCGTCGCACTGGCAGATGGCGGCTACGGCTTGGCCGAGGCCGAATACATCCGCCTGGTCGAGCATATCGGCGAGCGCTGACGGCGCTTTCCTCGCCGATTGCTGCCGCAGGTCGAGGCCCTTGCGACACCACACGCGGGTTCGGAAAAATTTTCAAAGCTCCCGTCGCGTCAGGGAACTTGTTTCCCGTCGGAGGGTTATCGGACGCCTCCACTTTGCGAGGCGGCACCAACCATTCGGGAGAGGATCATGGCGACCACGAAAAAGGCCGCGAAGGCGGCAAGCAAGGGCCTTGAGGATCTGTTCCTCGACGGGCTCAAAGACCTCTACTACGCCGAGAAGAAGATACTGAAAGCGCTGCCCAAAATGGCCAAGGGCGCGGAGTCGGAAGAAGTGACCGCCGCTTTCGAGAAACACCGCATGGAAACCGAAGGACATGTCGACCGCCTCGAGGAGGTGTTCGAGAAATTCGGCAAGCCGGCCCGCGGCAAAACCTGTCCGGCGATTGACGGCATCATCGAAGAGGGCTCGGAAATGCTCGAGGAGTATAATGGTGCTCCCGCGCTCGACGCCGGGCTTGTCGGTGCGGCGCAAGCTGTCGAACATTACGAGATCGCTCGCTACGGCACTTTGATCGCGTGGGCGGAAGAACTTGGCAAGAGCGACGTTGTCGAGCTGCTCAGGGCAACTCTCAAGGAAGAGGTCGCGACCGACGAAGCGCTTTCCAAGCTCGGCGAAAGCGGTGTCAACGAACGCGCAATGCAAGAAGCCGCTTGATTTCAAAACCGCAACCGAGCCTCGGAAATGTTGCCAAGGCTCGGTTGGCCGCGGCGGTAGAGCGGGCAGCTGGAGTCTTGAAGCGGTGCCTCGGAGCGGACTTACTCGATCTGCTCGAACGTGCATTGCCGGGGCTCCTTGTCCGGCCGCCAGCGCAACAGCTTTGTCCCGTGCCGGAACCGGTCCCCTGTCACATGGTCGAACCGAACCTCGACCACCAGTTCAGGCTTTATCGGTTCCCATTGTCCGCTCCGCTCCGTGCTCCAGCGGCTTGGTCCGCCCGGCGCCTTGCCGGTGAAACCCGGTTTGGCCCGCAGCTTTTCCAACCGTCTGGTCAGTGCCGCCCTGTCGTCCTTGCCGATGGTCGAGGTGAACCCGACATGGTCCAGCCTGCCTTCGTTATTGTAGAGGCCAAGCAGCAGGGATCCGACTTCGTTGCTGCCGGCGAGATAGCGAAAGCCGCCGACCACGCAATCCGCAGTGCGTAGTCGCTTGACCTTGACCATGGCGCGCTCGCCGGGCCGGTATGGCCCGGCGATCAGTTTTGCAACAACACCGTCGGTGGAGCCGTAGCCGGCGCCCTGCAGCCAGCGCTCGGCGGTGGCGGCGTCGTGCGTATATTTGGACAGGTGCAGTTCGGGCCGTGCCGCCGTCGCGACAAAGGCCTCAATCGCCTGCCTCCTGGTGGTGAGAGGCTCTTCGATGATGATCCTGCCGCCGGGTTCGGCCAGCATATCGAACAGGACCAGCATGGCAGGCGTCTCGAGGCTCAACTTGCGGATCCTGCTTTCGGCGGGATGAAGGCGCATTTGCAGGGCCTCGAACGAGGACGATCCGTCGACCTCGATGACGATCTCGCCGTCGGCAACAAACCGTCGCGAGCTCACATCGCGCAGCACCGCGACCAGTTCGGGAAAATAGCGGCCAAGCGGCTTGCCCGATTTTGCTCGCAGGTCGACGGCATCGTCGCCCTTGAACGCGAGGCAGCGAAACCCGTCCCATTTCGGCTCGTATTGCCAAAGCCCGTCGCCGCCAGGAATTGCATCGGCGGCTTTGGCTTCCATCGGACGAAGGTCGAGCGGCAACGGAAATGCGGTCATGGCTGGTCAGTGCCGCCGCTATGCCATTCGCTACCGCCGTCGGCCATTCCTCTGTGCCCCGCTTTGCCGCCTCGGCGCCTTGCGGCCGGCTTGGTCGGCCGAAGGCGACAGCGGATCGACCTCGCCGGACCCACCGATCTCCTTGGTGATGCGATAGGCCAGATAAGCGACGGCTCCAGCAAGCAGCAAGCGGACCATGACTGCAAATCCTTCGTTGGCGTGAACCCACCAACCCGCAGGCCGAAGGTTTTGTTCCGCCGCCGCCCATCGCCGGGGTGAATCGTCGGCGGCGCAACCAAAATCCAGGCGCATCGTTTGTTGCTTATCGACGAAAAGAATTTGCGATGAAGACGCTCTTGCCCTTGTTCGCTTTGACCATGGCGCTATTCCTGGCCAGCAGCGCCTGGCCCGACGGGTGACCGCAATGCTCCTCGTTGTTCCGGTTTGGCAGGACATCGCAGCACGACTACTTCTGACCGCGCTCGCCGGCCTGTTGATAGGCCTCAACCGGGAGGCGCGGGGGCACGCGGCGGGGCTACGCACCACCGTGCTGGTCGGGTTGGCGGCCGCCATCGCAATGGTCCAGGCCAGCATTCTGCTGGGAACCGTTGGCAAGCACCCGGATTCGTTTGCATCGATGGACGTCTTGCGCTTTCCGCTGGGCGTGCTGACCGGGGTCGGCTTTATCGGCGGTGGCGCCATTCTTCGCCGTGGCAGTCTTGTCAGCGGCGTCACCACGGCGGCCACATTGTGGGTGATGACGGCGATCGGATTGGCTTTCGGTGGTGGCCAATACGGCTTGGGCGCGGCCGGCACCGCACTGACGCTGGCCACCTTGCTCGTCCTGAAATGGGTGGATCTTCGAATTTCGCGCGAACACCACGCCCAGTTGGCAGTGACCTGGAAGGCCGCAGCCCGACAGGAACTCGATACGATGATCGGGCCGCTTGGCTACCGGGCACGCCTCGTCGCGATAGAGAGGCGCCCGGATATCAAAGACCCTGTTTTCTCGTTCGAGATCAGTTGGAGGCGGCCGGACAGTGGCGCACCCCCAATAGATCTGCTGGAATCGGTGGGCGAGCATTGCGAGATCCAGAAGTTTGATCTCCTCAGCGAACCTGCCCGCTAGCTGGCGGCTTGCAACGATCGCGGCCTGAATCAGGCCATAGCTTCTCCACACCCCTTTCGATACCTATCTGTCGAGGCAGGACTCAAGGAGCAAGCAAAAGACCGTGGCACAGCGATCGGGAAGTGCTGATCTCCCACTTCACGGCGGGCGCGTACCGAAATGGCTTGGCGACCGCATGACGCGGCTTGGCGCGGTCATGTGCGAGGCGATCATCCACCATTACGGCCGCGATGAATTGCTGCGCCGGCTGGCGCATCCGTTCTGGTTCCAGTCTTTTGGCGCCGTGATGGGGATGGACTGGCACTCTTCCGGCATCACCACCAGCGTCGTCGGAGCGTTGAAGCGCGGTCTGTCGCCACTTTCCGGCGAACTCGGCATCCACGTTTGCGGCGGCCGCGGCGCGCATTCGCGCAAGACCCCGCATGAGCTCGCCCTGATCGGCGAGCGTGTCGGTCTCGACGGGCAAGGCCTCGCGACTGCCAGCCGGCTTGTCGCCAAGGTGGACAGCGCCGCGGTCCAGGACGGTTTCGATCTCTATCTGCACGGCTTTATCGTCACCGACGACGGCAAGTGGGTGGTGGTGCAGCAAGGCATGAACGGCGACAGCAAGGTGGCGCGCCGCTATCACTGGCTGTCCGAGGGCCTGAAGAGCTTTGTCGACCAGCCGCATGCCGCCATCGAGGGCGCCAATCAGGGCGAGATCGTCAACCTGACCGACCGCCGCGCCGAAGCGTCGCGCCAGGGACAACTGGACCTTCTGCACGACCTTGGACCGGATCGCATCGTGAGGGAACTTGCCGCTTTGGAGCGGGGTTCGGCGCCAGCGCCGGAGC
The DNA here is from genome assembly GCF_040319905.1 of Mesorhizobium sp. M0833. Classification (NCBI taxonomy): domain Bacteria; kingdom Pseudomonadati; phylum Pseudomonadota; class Alphaproteobacteria; order Hyphomicrobiales; family Phyllobacteriaceae; genus Mesorhizobium; species Mesorhizobium sp. M0833. The sequence goes on from NZ_JAMYOQ010000005.1 coordinate 63,370, forward strand.
CGGAACAAAAGCTGCTGCCGCATCTGGTGATGCCGGCGCACCACGATGTACGCGAAAGCGATGTCGTCATGCGCCGCCTGCACGGCAACATCGCCGCGGCGGCCGAGCGCGGCCCGACGGATTTCGCCGAGCTTCTCCTGGTTCCCAATGTCGGCGCGCGCACGGTGCGGGCGCTGGCGTTGGTCGCCGAAGTCGTGCATGGCGCGCCGTGCCGTTTTTCCGATCCAGGACGCTTCTCGCTGGCGCATGGCGGCAAGGACAGGCACCCGTTCCCTGTGCCGCTGAAGGTCTATGACGAGACGATCGGCGTGCTGAAGTCGGCTGTCCACAAGGCCAGGCTCGGCCGTGACGAAGAGATCGGCGCCTTGCGGCGGCTGGACGACCAGTCGCGGCAGGTCGAGCGCTATGTCACCGGCCCAAGCCTGAAGGAAATCGTCGCCGGGGAGTTCGAGCAATCGCATCTGCTCGGCGGCCGCAGCGTCTTCGGTTGGGAGGGTGTACCCGAAACGGCCGCAGTCAAATCAACGAAGTGATCGGCTCGGATCAAGGCTCCAAGTCGATCAGGGCGACGCCGAGTTCGGGACGATGCCTGCGGCGCAGATGGCCAGGCGTCTCCACCAATGTGACCTCGAGCGTCGGCCGCACGATGCCGTCCAGCAGATGGCCACCCCTCGTGGTGCCGTCACTCAATCCAAGGACTGCGTGGACGTGCAGGCTGGGCCTGCCGTCGTCGCCGATGGCAACATCGCCGATCGCGCTCAGCACTTCGCACTGTTCCTGGATGGGGATTTTCCGGTAGGTCCTTTCTCCAGGGTCGAACCAGCCGACGGTTGCCCTTTCGAAAGCGCCGAGCGCAGTCAGCGACGCGCCGCCGACGCCACGCTCGACCGCAAACGACGTCAGCTGCGCAAACGCCTCTTCGCCGGGATCAAGCACAACCACAAACGTTCTCTGCCCGGCGCTTTCGGCAACAAGTCGTGATTTCATGATTTCGCTCCAGCCGTCAGGAATTCAAACCCACCACACCAGCAATGCCAGAAAGACGAGACCCACCAGGCCGGCGATGAAAATGATCCGGCGCGCCCGCGTCCGCAGGATGATCTCGCCCTGCCGCGCCTGCTCCGCCGAAAAGACAGGACCATTCTTGTCCGGGTCGCTGCTCATCCATCGTCTCTTTCCGGGGCAATTGTTCGGCATTGATTGGATCTGGCGCCCGATAGAACACAATTTCGTTTGGCGGATGAGGTTCCACGGCTGGGCGCCGTTTGCATCTATTCCTTTGGCGCGGTGGCGGGCGCGGTATAGCGGCGGCGCACTGCGTCCAGGATGTGGTTGCGGCTCTCCTGCGCCGAAAGTGTGCCGTCTTTCTCCGCCTCCGCGGTCTCGCGCGCCAGTTCCTTGTCCCTGATCTGGTGGCGAAACCATTCGGAATAGTCGCCGGCGCGCAGATGATGTTCCCAGGTCCTGTCGTCGATGCCCTCGGCGATCTGGGCGAAAATCATCAGATTATGGGCGCGGAGATTCATTGCATTGTCGGGGCCGCGGAAATAGAAGCTGCCCTTCTCGTCGAGCTGGCCCTCGGCATATTTGCGGCTGTGGCGCTTGAGCGACTGCCGCGGCTCGATCGGCTCGACCATGGCAGGTTTCTTGTGCGCCTGCGGCCGCCAGAACAGCACGCGCTGGTCTTTTGGAGAGCTCAGATCCTTGTCCTTTGGCGGTTCGGTGCCGGTCTCGCGGCAGAACGTCTTGATGACCTTTTTTGCCTTGGGGCCGAGTGCGATGACGGCGGTGACCAGCCGCAACGCATCGGTTGAGATCGCATCCGGATGAACCGTGATCAGGATCGTGCCGGGCAATTCCATCGCCAGCACCATCGGGGTATCGTCGCGCCGCTTCGGCAGGAGGTGATGCGCCTCGTCGATGATCAGCCAGTGCGGTCGTGCCGTACGGAAACGAAGACTGCCAAGGCCCGGCAGCAGGTCGGCAAAGAAGTCCGGCCGCTCGTTGACACGCAGCGCCAGGCCATTGACGACAAGATTGTTGTCGGGCTTCTCCAGGAGATCGAGCAATTGCGTTTTCGTCGGCGCGTTCGAGCCGTCGCCCAGCCGGACCGCGCCTTCGAGGCCATCGTAGTCGCCTTCCGGATCGAAGATGCAGAACTGGAACTTTCTCTCGACGAAGCGCTCCGTCAGTGCGGTCGCCAGGGTCGATTTGCCGATGCCGGAGCTCCCGGCGATCAGCACCGTATCGGTTGGCGACAGATGCACCTCCTTGCCGTCCTCCGAGCCAAGCACAATGCCGTCGCGGCTCGGCACAAGCTCGCGATCGCGCTCCACCACCTTTGCGATCAGTTCCTCGACGCCTTTTCCGCGCGCGCCCCGTGTCACGAGATCCGCCGTTTCCTTGACTGCCGGCAGTGCGTTGTCGACGGCGACGCTGAACCCGCAGGCGCGCAGGAAGGCGTGGTCGTTTTCGGCGTCGCCGACACCGACGACGTTGTGCGGCGACAATCTGAGGTCCTGAAGCGCGGCTGTCAGGCCGGTCGCCTTGTTGATGCCGCTGGGCAGGATCATCACCGCGCCCTTGTTGAAGATGATTTCCAGCTCCAGCCCCAATTTCTTGATCACCTCGAGCGCGGTAGCCTGATGCGGTTCCCAGGTTGCGACGATCGAGCGTCCGACCGAAAGCGGTTTGACACCGCGTTTCCTGAGTTTGGCGATGAGCTCGGGGGCGGGCGGCGGAGATATCGTCCGCTCCTCCTCGCTGGCCGGCGTGTAGATCAACGCGCCGTTTTCGGCGACGACCTTGTCGAAGATCGCGACTTCGGGAAAGACGCGTTTGAGGTCGGGCAGCTCGCGCCCGGTGACGAGAATGAGTTTGCGGCCGCTCTTCTTGAAGCGTTCAAGCGCCGCAAGCGTCTTCTCGGCAACGATCCCCTCATGCGCCAGCGTGCCGTCATAGTCAGTGGCCAGGGCAATGAAATACATGCCGTCAGTAGCCGCCCACGATCGGCAATATCTCGCCGGTGATATAGCTCGAGCAGTGCGGCGAGGCGAGGAACACGTAGGCCGGCGCGATCTCCTCCGGCTGGGCCGGCCGTTTCATCGGCGTATCGGCGCCAAATTTCGAAACATCGCCGGCTTCCTTGTCCGAGGGGTTGAGCGGCGTCCAAACCGGGCCTGGCGCCACGGCGTTGACCCTTATGCCCCTGTCGACAAGGTTGCCCGAGAGCGCGCGGGTGAAGGCATGAATGCCGCCCTTGGTCATGGAGTAATCGACCAGTTGCTTCGAGCCATCGATGCCGGTCACGGAGCCGGTATTGATGATTGCCGAACCGGGCTTCATGTGCGGTACCGCCTCCTGCGCCATGTGGAAATAGCCGTAGAGGTTGGTCTTCAGCGTCGTGTCGAAATGCTCCTCGGTCAGCTCGCTGAAATCGCTGGAGTGGATCTGGAAAGCGGCGTTGTTGACCAGCACGTCGATGCGCCCAAACTCCTGCACGATCTCAGCCACCGCGTTGTGGCAGTGGTCGCGTTCGCTGACATCGGCCTTGATCAGGATGCAGCGCCGGCCTTCGGCTTCGACGGCCCTTTTGGTCTCTTCGGCGTCCTTGTCCTCCGAGAGATAGACGATCGCCACATCGGCGCCTTCACGCGCATAGAGCACGGCCACCGCACGGCCGATGCCTGAATCGCCGCCGGTAATGACGGCCACTTTGCCGTCGAGCTTTTTTGATCCGATATAAAATGGCGCATCATAAAGCGGCGCCGGCTCGATCGCCCATTCATGCCCCGGCTTCGGCTGGTGCTGCTCGGGGAAGGGCGGCTCGGGATATTTGCGGGCGCCGGCCTGCATGGCGCCTTTTTGCTTGCCATTGGATTTGGACTTGTCCTTCTCGTCGATACGGCGCTGGATATGCCGCTGCTTGGCGGCCTCGCCGGCGATTTCCGATTTCATCTGCATGGTCATCTCCCTGGCTTGAAACCCAACAACGCATGTCCGGCGAAAAGGTTTATGCCATGGCGTCATTCCTTCAGTCCGGAGCGGATCGTGCGAAGTCTGAGCCACGGCAACCCGCTGCAGTACGAACCCGCTGAAAATGCCCAGGAGATTGCGGCGTCCTCAGCGGCGCATTTGTTCGGCCCGCCCTGAATCACAGATTGTTCTGCAGTATCGCCCGACCGCTGGCTCCAGCCGTCCTATTCATGTCGCTGCCCTTGCCATTGAGTTGCCTGGCCTCGTCCTCGGCTGCGTCTTCGAGCTTGGCGACGAGCAGATCCTTGAGGTCGCCAACCTCTTCCTCGATGTCTTCGATGGGTACCCCGGCGTTGGCCGCCTCTTGCTTGCATTCCCTGGCGAGGATTTCCGCCTCCTTTTCAAGCCTGATCGGAGGCGGCGGCACATGAACGTTTTCGTGAATCCAGTCCTGCAAGAATTCTATCGCATTAGCACTCATGGTGCTCACCTGTAGCGGCAAACTGTAGTGTCATTAACGTACGTGCTGCAAAATGGATGCTTGGCAACGCCGAATTTCAAACAGCGATACTTAACGATAGCGTGATCGCCAAAGAGCTAGAGCTTTGCAGTCAAGCGAAATCATTTGGCGTCGCAGAATGCCGCTAACCAGACATTTGGGGCGGCGTGTAATTTGCAGGCATCTCGCCCTAAGACGCGTTGCGCCGTCGCGCCGGTGTTGCGCGGTTCGGGTCGCCTGACGGCCGAACATCGTCACCTGCGGTAGATCGTGTCGGCGGCTCAGCGACACGGTCGGCGCGCATTTTGCGTTTATGCGCCATCCAGAACGGCAAGAGCTCGGCAAGAAAACTGTATAGCGTGGTCTTCATCGGCATGCTCCGGACCGGATTACAACTCGTGATCCCGCATTTCCGTTCCGACAAAGAGTCGCGTTCCGACAAATCCGTCACTTCTACAATTGCGATTCGATCGGCAGGCACCCAACCAGTGCTGCAATGATGCGCCGATAGAGACTGGCCTCCGGTTCATGCGAATATTGCCGCATCTCGCCATCCGCCAAGCCGAGCCACCGCAAGGCGCCTTTGTCCAGGATCAGCTGGTAGCTCGTCTGCGGTGACTTTTCGTGCTCGAACAGCCGGCGCAACTCCATTACCAGATTGATATCGTGGAAAAGTACGCCCATTTCCGCATTTAACGACACCGAACGCGGATCGAAATTGAAGGAACCGACAAACCCCAGCGTGTCGTCGACCGTAAAGGCCTTGGTATGCAGGCTGGCTCCCTTTGAGCCGAAAACGGAGATGTTGGCCTGGCGGTCGAAGGGCTGCAATTCGAAAAGCTGGATACCTTTTTTAAGCAGCTTGCGGCGGTATTTGGCATAGGCGCCGTGCACGGCGGCGACGTCCGTCGCGGCGAGCGAGTTGGTCAGGATTGCAACCTCGGCGCCACGGTCCACCAGCTTCGACAGGATGGCCAACCCGGTGCGGCTGGGGATGAAATAGGGCGAGACAATTTCGAGGCGCTGCCTGGTCGCCGCGATAGCGGGAAGCAGCTCCTTTGTCAGCCAGTTCCTGCGCCTCTTGCCGCGCACCTTTTCCGGCGGATCGGAAATGACGCGAACGCCTTTCGTCCAGCAGACGTCGCTGTGCGCTACAATGAACTCCGTGATCGTGCGCCAGGCACGCAGGCTGTTCAAAAGCTGGCCGTCCGCGGTCGCATCGAGATTGTCTAGGAAATCGGCGCGCGAGCCCGCTGCAGCCGGGTTGAGCAGTTCGATCGGCTTTGCCGCCTCGCAACTCCAGAACGCCTCGAAGATCTGCATCGTCTGCCCTACGGCAGGACCGAGAAGCAACAGGTCGAGATCGCGAAAATTCGTCTCCGCAGCGTCGAAATAGGCATCGCCGATGTTCCTTCCGCCGACGATGGCCAGGCTCCCGTCGGCGATCCAGGCCTTGTTGTGCATGCGGCGGGTCATCGCAAACAGCCGGGCGACCATCTCCAGCGAGCGAAAGATGCTGCCGTTCCTCATGCCGCTGGGGTTGAACAGCCTCAGCTCGATGTTCTTGTAGCTGTTGAGCGCCAGGTAAGCGGCGTCGCTGTTGCGCGGATTTATATCGTCCAGCAGCAGGCGGACGCGGACACCGCGCTCCGCCGCCTTGACGACCTCCTGCATCAGCAGCCGGCCGCTATGGTCGTCGTGCCAGAGATAGTACATCAGGTCGAGGCTGCTTGTGGCACTGCGCGCAGCAAGGATTCGCGCGGCAAACGCGTCATAATTGTCGGCGATCAGCAGCAACCCGCTATTGCCGGCCGCGATCTTGTCCCGGGCAAACCGCGAAATGGCTGTATCCATCAAGTGCACCGGCAAACATCAGCGAAGCAAACGGTCTGAAATCTGACTAACAACCCTTCAGCTTCATTCTGGTTGCAGTCGCGGCTGCCGTATCGCGTCCAGGTTCAGCCGGGCCTTGATCGGCAGATGATCGGAAGCGCGCTGCGCCAGCGGCGTCTTGTGCACCTCGATGCTGGAAATCAGGTGGGGCGGCCTGGCCAGAATGCGGTCGAGCGCAAACAGTGGAAAGCGCGACGGAAAGCTCGGCAGAACCGCATCGATCGGACCGAAATGCGGCAGCAAGGCCAGCAGCGAAGACCTGTTGCGGACGCGCCATTCGTTGAGGTCGCCAAGCAGGATGGTTGGCCGCAGAACCGGGTGTGTGGCTTCGACCAGCGCGTTGGCCTGCTGCGAGCGCGACCGCCGCAGCAGGCCAAAATGTGCGGCTATGATCCTGAGCGAGACGCCCTTCAGCTCCAGATCCGCGATGACCGCACCGCGCGGCTCAAGGCCGGGCAGCCGGATCTGGTTCACGCTTTCGACCACGCCGCGGCGCGCCAGGATCAGATTTCCGTGCCAGCCATGGCTGCGGCGGTTTTCCGGGACATGTGTGGGGACGAGGTCGCTATCCCGCTCGAGCGCTGCGAGATCGAGCAAACCCTGCCTGCTTCCGGTTCTTTCGTCGGCCTCCTGCAAGGCAATGATATCGGCGTCGAGTTCCTTGACCACGGCCGCGACCCGCTCCGGATCGAACCTGCCGTCGGTGCCGACGCATTTATGCACATTGTAGGATGCAACCGTGGTGCACGAAATTTCGTTGCCGGGCGCCGTAAACCGCGGCACTTCCCTTCGCAGCGCAGCGCCAAGCGACCTTGGAAGGGTAGGCGATCGATCCAGCATCTGATCCATTTGCTTTTGAGTCGGCGAGTGGCGGCCATTGCGATTATGGCGCGTGCGGAGGTCTGAAACAACGACGACCTTGTAAAACCGTTCCACCGCCGGCGTCGGCGCGCCCGCGGTCTGGAACCCTGACGGGCAACAACACGTTTCGGGAGGGCAGCGCAGTCTACGGAGAAGTCGAATGCAGCCCTTAGCCGCAAATTCCGCCCCCCGCTCAGGCCCGCTCAGGATTGTCCCGTTCGATGGAACCGTAACCGTTCGGTTCTCCGACGCCATTATTGCGTCGAGCGCGCGGGCAAAGCTGCTCTACGAAGATGGTCATGATCCTGTCTTCTACATACCCTTCGAGGACATCTATTTCGACCTTCTGGAGAAGACAAACACAACGAGCCACAGCCCGCTGAAGGGCACGGCAAGTTATTGGCGTGTTCATGCGGTCGGCTCGTCGGCAGAAGACTTCATGTGGGCCTACGAGACGCCCGACACCGCGGCACTGGCGATCGCCCGCCACGGCGCGTTTGATCCCGGCCGGGCGCGGATTGAGGCCGATCCCGCGGAGGACAAGCGGCATACGCCGCACGTCACCGAATAGACCCACATCGGCGACAGCCGTCAGCTTTCCGTCAGCTCGCGAACTCTTCTCTGAGAATGCGCAAGCCGGCTTCGTATTTCGCTGCCGAGGCACCGATCTGCCGTGCCTGCCATAGATTGTCGGCGAGATCGGCGCGCTTGACCGGCAACGCCAGCGGGTTGGCCGCAGCCCTGCGAACGAACACAGCATCGTCCTCGTTCGGCCGCCGTGTCAGTGCGTCGACGGCCGATATGATGGACGGCCCGAACCCGGCCGCCTCAAGCCGGTCGCGATTCCAGCCGTCGCCTTTTTCGATGACGTCGTGAAGATAGGCGATGGCTTTCTGGTCGAGCGTTTCGACGGCATCGACGACCCGGCGGCAATGTTCGATATAAGGCCGCCCTGTCTTGTCCGTCTGCCCGGCATGAGCCTGTTCGGCGATTTTCGCTGCGCGATAAAGCACGCTCATTGGGTCGACCCCGTAAAGAACAGCGCATGTCCTGGCGCACCAACGCGCCATTGTCAGTGCGAGTTCCTACGCGCCGCCGGACCCTGCTGCCTCGCTTGCGAGCTGAATGCCGCGGTGGCGGGCGGAATAGTCAGGAGACGCGTTCAAAACTGTCGAGGCTGGTTCCAAAGGCACGCCAGGCGGGGAGTTTCCTGGCTCGGGCCGGGGCACCTTCCTTTTCCGCCGACAAAGCGGCATCCGCAACGGTGTGCCATAGCATTTCCAGCTTCCCATCCCTGAGGATGCCGGTATAGCTCACCGCTACGGCTCCGACACGCCCTTCGGCTGCGCAGGTGAATCCGATGACATCTCCATGGCAGGCTCCGAACAGCGGCACCGTCGTGCCGAAGAAGGCGCTGTCCTCTAGCGCTGTCCTGAAGGTTCCGCTTATCCGTCCGCCCTCTTCGCTGGTCAGTTCGACGACCGACCCGTACTGGTTCCGCCAGGTGCCCAGCCAACTCATCGCTGCTCCTCCTGATTGCTGCCATAGCGATTGCGTTGCCACACGGCCTCCAAGCCGCGGCCGAGATAGCGGCTTTCAATCAGCCGCAATGCCAGCCATCGACATCTGAACGAAGCGCAGCGGCGCTTCCAGCGTCCAGGTGATGCCGTGCCTCTCAAATTCCAGGCGGCCGGTGCCGCTGAGCGCCTGCGGGGTGACGCGTTTGAGCACGACCGTTCCGAAACCGCGTCGCGTGTTTTCATCGACCAATGGTCCGTCCAGTTCCCGCCAGACAAGGCGGAAGCCGTCGCTGCCATCGGCGGCTGGCGTCACGGTCCATTCGACCTCGACCCGCCCGTCAAGGCGCGACAGCGCTCCGTGCTTTACCGAATTGGTGGCCAGCTCGTGAAAGGCAATGCCGAGATATTGCACCGCATTCGGCTGCAGCATGATCATCGGTCCGCTCATCGACAGCCTGGCCTGTGTCGCGAAGGCCTTGGTCTGGGCATGGATCAATTCGCCGATAGTCGCGCCACGCCATTCGGCATCGACCAGCAGATCGTGTGATTCCGAAAGTGCCATGATGCGTTCCCGGACCTGGGAAAGGAAAGCCTCTGGCGTACCCGCCAGCTTGCTGGTCTCTCGGATCATCGAGACGATCACCGAATACTGGTTTTTAACGCGATGGTTGACTTCCCGCATGAGTGTGCGGATACGCCGTTCGCTGTCCTTGTGCGGGCTGATGTCGCGCGCGATCTTGGAAGCGCCGACGATACGCCCAATGCCGTCGCGTATCGGCGAGATGGTGAGCGAAACCGGTACCAGGGTGCCGTCCTTGCGCTGCCGGATAGTCTCGTATGAAGGGATCCGCTCGCCGGCGCGAATGCGGCTGATGATCATGGCTTCCTCATCCAGGTGGTCGGGCGGGATGAGCATCGTCACCGGGCGACCGATCGCCTCGGCGGGCGTGTAGCCGAACAGGCGTTGTGCCGCGTCGTTCCAGCTGGTGATAATGCCGTTCAGGTCTTTCGACACGATCGCGTCCATCGAAGATTCGACGATGGCAGCGAGCCTTATGCTGGCGTCGTCAGCCAGCGCCTGGGTGCGCAGGTCGAGCAAGGTGTTAATGGCGCCGACGACCTCGCCGTTCGCATCGCGAAGCAGGACCGGATGCGCGCTGAACGGGATGAACTGGCCGTCCGGCCGCTCGGCGATCGCCCGGCCCCCAGGAACGTCCCGCTCCTCCAGCAAGGCAACGGCCATCGGACATTCGTCGTGCGCCATCGGCCGTCCGTCGAGGTGGCGAAGCTTCCATGATCCGCACCAGCGGTCCTGGCCGATAACCGGACGATATCCCCAGAGATCGGCAGCGGCTTCATTGAAGAACGAGATGTAGCCTTGTCTGTCGGTGGTGTAGACAGCCACAGGCAACGCCTGCATCAGATCGGCGGAGGAAACTTGCGGGATTCCGCCAGTCTTTAGTTCAACGACGTCCACCAGTCCCCCGCTCCGCTTGGCTTGCCGACGGATTGCTACGTCATCTAAATGCGCGCGCGCGTTTTCGGTTCCGTTCGATCCGCTTTCGGACATTCAGGCTGATCTGCGTTTCGCGGCCGTTCCCGGACCTTTGTTAGGAGCCTTGCCGCCTTCCTGCGCCAGGCTTCTGCGCAGAATGTCGGCGAGGTTGACGACATTCGTCCTCGGCGCAGGTGCCGGCTTGGGCGGTTTCTTGCCCTTGCGCTTGGCTTCGATCATCGCAACCAGCGCCTGTTCATAAGTGTCTTCGAACTTCGACGGGTCGAATTTGGCGGGCTTCTTGTCGATCAGCAATTGCGCGATTTCCAGCATCTCGGGATCGACCTTGCGAGCCTTCAGTCCTTCGAACACCGCGTCGGTTGCGACCACTTCATTGTGGTTGCGTAATTCCGTCATCACCATGCCCTTGCCCAGCGGCTGGATCAGCACCTCTCGGCCTCGCTGGTACAGCACGACGCAGGACCGGGCTGCCACTTTCTTCCTGGCCATGGCGTCCCGGATCACCGCGAAGGCCTCAGTGGAGGGCGCGTCGGCCGGAACCAGATAATAGGGCTTTTCGAGGTAGCGTGCGTCGATTTCGGCGGTGGGCACAAACTCGCCGATCTCGAGCGTGTGCTGCGATACCATCTTTAGTTTCTTGATTTCGTCCGGCTCTATGCGGATGAATTCGCCCTTCTCGACTTCATAGCCCTTTACCTGGTCGGCAGCCTCCACCGTATCGCCGGTCTCCTCGTCGATATAAGCGCTCTTGACCGGGAGACCGTCCTTGCGGTTCAGGATCCTGAAATGCACTTTCTCGGCCTCGCTGACGGCGCCGATGATCTTGACGCCACAGGAAACCGATCCGACTTTCATAAAGCCCTTCCAGGCAGCTCGCGGCGTCGCCATGTCAATCACTCATTTGCCGAACGGACGGAACGGCTGCGAGCCGAAATCGTTCCGCCGTGGCAGGCTGGTCCATACGCCGGCCCGGACGAGAACATTCGTTCATTTTCGTCAGGGGAATAGCGGAATGGCCAAACGCAGCGCAGGGTTGCTCATTTATCGCCAAAGCCGAGGTTCACTTCAGGTCCTGCTGGTGCATCCCGGCGGCCCATTCTGGGCGAAGAAGGACGACGGCGCATGGTCGATCCCGAAGGGCCTGGTCGACGAGAACGAGGACGAACTGGCGGCGGCAAAACGCGAAGCCGAAGAGGAGCTCGGGGTCGCCATCGATGGAGTTTTCGAACACCTTGGCAGCTACCGGCAGCCGGGCGGCAAGCTCGTCGTCGCATGGTGCGTCGAAGCGGACTTCGACAGCGACGCCATAAGCAGCAACACCTTCGTCATGGAATGGCCGCCAAGGTCCGGCTCGATGAAGGAATTTGCCGAAGTCGACAGAGCGGGCTGGTTCTCCCTGCCTGAAGCCAACCTCAAGATACTGAAAGGCCAGCGCGCCATGCTGGCGGATTTGGCCGGTCGGCATGGCGACCCATGAAATCGTATCGGCTCAGTACTTCAGGGCGGCGCCTGGCTTGCCTTACGGCGCTATCCCAAGCGAATTTTGCGCGCGCAGCGTGCGTAATGTGATCGAATAGCGGTGCTCGGCGACCGGCGGAATGCTGTGCTCCCATTCGTTGCGCGCAGCACCCGTCATCAAATAGGCTGATCTTGGCTCGACGGTGACCGTCTTGCGATCCCATCGCGTGCCGTTTTTCCGGCGCAGGCGGAAGCTGCAGGCGGCCAGCAGCGAAACGCCGGCGACCACTTCGAAATGAGGCTTGTCGCGGTGCCAGCCGATACCGGCGCCCGGCCGGTACTCGTTGATCAGCACCTGCACGAAGGTTTCGGCCGGCAGGCGGGCAAAGGCTGCAACTTTGTCCCTGAGCGGCAGCAGAAAGCCGGGTATCGGCGGTGCTTCGACGACTTTGCGCCGGTCGTAGTCGTAACGCAGCCCGAAGCCGACCACCCGCCGGTTTGCCAGATGGCCGTGAAAGTCGAAGGGCTGAAAAGGCAGGCCGTCGAGCTGGCTTGCCAACGCTGCTTCCTCGTCCGGCGTGATCAGTTCGGGCCGGTAGCGGAATCCTTCCGGCAGGTCGTCGGTGGCGGCAAAGAGATCGCCCTGACGGGCTGCAGCCGATGTCTTGAGCGGTGGCATCAACTGTACTTGGTGAAGCCGGCCCGTAGCGGCAAGGCTGCTTCGGCAGCAAGGAACCTCGCTCTCCGTGCAGGGTTATTCACACGATGGCGTGGATTGGAGCACTGCCGAGCATTGGAGCTGTCGAGATGCCTTCAACTGCGATCAGAAACATCGACTACCAGCCGGCGACGAGGCTACTCTCGGTGTGGTTCGTCCCGAGCGGAAACCGCTATGATTACGAGGACGTTCCGCCGCAGGTCCACGCCGCGTTCCGCAAGGCTTCGTCGAAGGGCCGGTTCTTCAACGAACATATTCGCGACCGGTATAAATACCATCTGGTCGAGCAGAGCCATTCGAGCTGAGTCTTCCGACGCTTCTCAACCATGATCTCGGCTCTCCACCATTCGTAGCCGCGCGGCAATGAGCGGACTTCGCAGTTGGTGGGCGACCTGATATTGATCATGGTTTCACCAGAAACATCGAAAGCCTGGAATGCCCGCCGAAGTCGAAACAACCGAGCAGCTCCAGCAATTGCTCGATACCCCGCATCTGGCGGGCGTGCTGGATAGCGAACAATTCAAGAGATTTCTCGACCAGCTGCCGATCGCGATCGCAATTTCCGATCTCAGCGGCGACGAACGTGTCGTCTATGTCAATTCCGAGTTCCAGAAATTGTCAGGCGTATCAGTCGCCGAGCTCGAGCGCTGGAACTGGGCCGCACTGAGCGGAGAAGGCTTGAGCGAATACAAGGACCGGCCGCTGGCCCGGGCCATCGTCGAGGATATCGATCGTGCGGGAACATTCAGGATACAACGTGCCGCCGCAGCGCCAGCCATCGTCGATGTCTATTCGAACTTGATCGAGGACGAGCGCGGGCGACGGTCCTTTCGACTGGTCGCCCTTGTCGACGTTACCGCGCACAAGGCAAGCGACAGCGAGGCCATCGAACAACGCATTCGGGAAAAGGACATGCTGCTGCGCGAGTTGCAGCATCGGATGAAGAACAATCTCCAGATGATCACGGCTCTCATCAGGTTGGAGGCCCGCAGTGCGGCGTCACCCGATCAGAAACGCTTCGAGCGCCTGGCCGGCCGCGTCGACGCGCTCGCAATTCTCTACCAGACGCTGTCGGTCGACGAACAGAAGGCCGAAGTGGACCTTGGCGTCTATCTCAGCCAGATCGCTTCCGCCGTGATGACGTCGCACGCCATGCAAGGCATCCGGCTGGACATGAAGGTCGATGCCTATCCCGTGTCCATCAACGTGGCGATGCCAACGGGTCTGGTGGTCAATGAGCTTTTAACGAACGCGCTGAAACACGCCTTTCTGGGTCGCGAAGGCGGGACGATCACGCTGCGCAGCATCGTCGACGGAGACGGTTTTCGCATCGTAGTCGCCGATGACGGCATCGGCCTGCCCGAAGGCGAGACCTGGCCGAAACCCGGCAAGCTCGGAGCGTTGATCGCTCAATCGCTGACTGAAAATGCCAAAGCCCGGTTCGAGGTGGATTCTGCCCCCGGCAAAGGAACGCGGGTGACCATCGTGTTCAACAGATCGGCCGCCGTCGCGACGTAGCCGGCCGAGCAAGCGCCATTCAAGGCCATCCGCATCAGCCAGGCCCGTCGATCACCTTGCGCGTGTGGCGGGCGATTACACCTTCTTCGTCGGTTGCGATGACGCGGACTTCGACCTTGCTGTCCGCCTGGCTTATGAGCGCTTCATGGGAGCTGTTGTCGGCTTCGTCGATCGCCACGCCGAGCCAGCCAAGCCTGCCGCAAATCGCTTTGCGGGCCGCGGCAGAGTGCTCGCCGATGCCGCCGGTGAAGACCAGGCATTCCAGCCCGCCCAGCGTATTGGCGATGGCGGCAACTTCCCTGGCGGCGCGGAAGGCGAAAAGCTCCACCGCTTCGCGCGCCCGGCGGTCATCGCTGGCCTCCAGCGTGCGCATGTCGCCGGAAATGCCGGACACGCCGAGCAGGCCGGATTCCTCGTAGAGCATGTCTTGCAGCGCCTCTCCCGAAACCCCTCTTTCCAGCAGGAGGTACAAAAGCACGCCCGGATCGATGGCGCCGCAGCGTGTGCCCATGACCAGGCCGTCAAGCGCCGAAAAGCCCATCGTCGTATCGACGCTTCTCCCGTCGCGCATGGCGCACAGGCTCGCCCCGTTGCCGAGATGGGCGACGATGGTTCTTTTCGCCGCCAGATCGGGCGATATCTGCTTGAGCCGGCCCGCGACATATTCGTAGGAAAGCCCGTGAAAGCCGTAGCGGTGGATGCCGTCTGCCTCATAGCGGCGCGGCAGCGCAAAACGGCTGACCAGAGGCTCGATGGTCCTATGGAAGGCCGTGTCGAAGCATCCGACCTGCGGCAGGTCGGGCCGCAGCGCGGCAAGCGCCCGGATTGGTGCGAGGCTGCGCGGCTGGTGCAGTGGCGCAAGCGGCGTCAGCCCGTCGAGAGCCTCGATAACTGTCGGCCTCAGCCGGACAGGTTCGACGAACTCGCGTCCGCCATGGACGATGCGATGGCCGGCGGCGATCAGTTTCCTTCCGCCAAGTTCGTTCTCGATCCATTGCAGCATCTGGCCGAGGCCCATGTCGGGCGATGCGTCCGCGGCAAGTGGCCGATCGCACTGCAGCTCGCCATCGGCGGCTTTTGCGGTCAGCCTTGGCGCATCGCCCAGATCCAGCGAACCGCGCGACGCAAGATCCAGCTCGGCGGATGCTGCAAGGTCGTAAAGTCCGAACTTGATGCTCGACGAGCCGGCATTCAACGCAAGGATCGATCGTAGTATCAATCGCCGACCCTTGTCGCGCCGTCCTGTGGCCAGGACCATTTCTGGATCTCGGGCATGTCCTCGCCATGTTCGCGGACATAGGCCTTGTGCTCAGCTAATTTCCCATGCAGCGCCGCGGCAAGCTCCTTCGCCCGCTCGGCCAGCCCCGGCACACGCGCGATCGCGGCGAGCGCCAGATGATAGCGGTCGAGCTGGTTAAGCACGACCATATCGAACGGCGTCGTCGTCGTGCCTTCCTCGCGAAAGCCATGCACATGCATGTTGTCGTGGTTGGCGCGCCGATAGGTCAGACGGTGAATGAGATAGGGGTAGCCGTGATAGGCGAAGATGACCGGCTTGGCCTTGGTGAACAGCGCATCGAATCTGTCGTCGGCAAAGCCATGCGGATGCTCGGAATTCGACTGCAAAATCATCAGGTCGACGACATTGACGACGCGGATCTTCAGGTCCGGAATGCCCGAGCGCAGGATGTCGGCTGCGGCAAGCGTCTCCAGCGTCGGCACGTCGCCGGCGCAAGCCAGGACCACATCCGGATCTTCGCCCTTGGCAACCGTGCCGGCCCATTCCCAAATGCCCGCGCCGGCCTTGCAGTGCGCTTCCGCGTCCTCGGCGGACAGCCATTGCGGCGCCGGCTGCTTGCCGGCGACGATGACGTTGATGCGGTTATAGGTTTTCAGGCAATGGTCGGTGATCCACAGCAGCGTGTTTGCATCCGGCGGGAAATAGAGCCTTACCGTGTCGGCCTTCTTGTTGGCGACGAAATCGGCAAAGCCCGGATCCTGATGGCTGAAGCCGTTGTGATCTTGCCGCCAGACATGCGAGGTCAGCAGGTAGTTTAGCGAGGCGATCGGCTTGCGCCAGGCAAGTTCGCCGGAGGTCTTCAGCCATTTGGCGTGCTGGTTGACCATGGAATCGACGATGTGGACGAACGCCTCGTAGCACGAGAACAGGCCGTGGCGGCCGGTCAGCAGATAGCCCTCCAGCCAGCCTTGGCAAAGGTGCTCGCTGAGCACTTCCATGACGCGGCCGCCGCGGGAAAGATGAACGTCGTAAGGCTCGATCCGCTCCATCCAGACCCGGTCCGTAACCTCGAACACGTCGTCGAGGCGGTTCGAGGACGTCTCGTCGGGTCCCATCAGCCGGAAATTCCTGGCCTCGGCGTTCAAGCGGATCACGTCGCGAAGATAGCTCCCCACGGTCCGCGTTGCCTCCCCAACAGTGCCGCCCGGACGCGGTACGTCGAGCGCCAGGCCTTTCCAGTCGGGAAGCACGAGGTCTTGCTTCAGCAGGCCGCCATTGGCGTAGGGGATTGCGCCCATGCGTCTTGGCCCTGTGGGCGCCAGCGCCGCGAGCTCCGCCAGGAGATGCCCGCCTTCATCGAACAGCGTCTTCGGTTCGTAGCTGCGCATCCAGTCTTCGAGGATCTGGCGGTGCGCCGCATCGCCGCGTGCGTTCGACACCGGGACCTGGTGCGAGCGCCAGAAATCCTCGACTCGTCTGCCGTCGACCTCTTTCGGCCCGGTCCAGCCCTTTGGGCTGCGCAGCACGATCATCGGCCACAGCGGCCGCTCTCCCTTCCAGCCCGCGGCTCGTGCAGGCTCCTGGATGGAGTGGATCCGGTCGAGCACGGTATCGAGCGTGCGGGCCATCTCCCGATGCATCGGGGCAGGCTCGTGGCCTTCCACGAAAAAGGTTTCGTAGCCATAGCCGAGGAACAGGCTGCGCAACGCCTCGTCTTCCATACGGCCGAGGATCGTCGGGCTGGCGATCTTGTAGCCGTTGAGATGCAGGATCGGCAGGACGGCACCGTCGGATGCCGGGTTCAGGAACTTGTTGGAATGCCAGGCCGCGGCGAGCGGGCCGGTCTCGGCTTCGCCGTCGCCGACGACGCAGGCAACCACAAGGTTCGGATTGTCGAAGGCGGCGCCGAAGGCATGGACCAGCGCATAGCCGAGCTCTCCGCCTTCGTGGATCGAGCCGGGTGTCTCCGGGGCAGCGTGGCTCGGCACACCACCGGGGAACGAGAACTGCCGGAACAGCTTTCGCAGGCCGTCTTCATCCCTGCCGATCTCGGGATAAATTTCGCTGTAGGTGCCCTCGAGCCAGGTGTTCGCGACCATTGCCGGGCCGCCGTGACCCGGCCCGCAGATGAACAGAACCTCGAGACCACGTTCACGGATGATCCGGTTCAGATGCACATAGATGAAATTGAGGCCGGGCGTCGTGCCCCAATGGCCGAGCAGCCGCGGCTTGATGTGCTCGGGCCGCAAAGGCTCGCGCAAGAGCGGATTGTCGAGCAGATAGATCTGGCCAACCGAAATGTAGTTCGCGGCGCGCCAGTAGCGGTCCATCAGATCCATCTGGTCAAGGCCGGTTGTTTGCGCAGTGGTGCGGGCCTCGTCGTTCATGGAAATGCCTCCGGAATACCCTCGTCCGTCGTTATCTGGAGTGGCGTCGCCTCGGAGAAAGGATTTGCCTCGAAATAAGTTTGGGCGGGCGCGGCCAGCTCCCGCTCGCCGATCCTGCAATCCGCCTCGCCCGACAAAAAGCGGGTCGGTCTTTTGAGGAACCTCGGGGCTTGCCAACGGTTAGGAAGATGCACCGCATTGCATGAATCCAAGGGGACTGCCGAGGCCCCCGGGACATCGACTGGCCAAAGTGCCGTTGAGCAGCTTGGGCGATTGTGGCGGAGGCCCGTAGGAGGAGCAAAAAATGCTCGATCTCTCCCATGCCCGCAACCAAATGGTCGACATTCACCTAAGCCGCCGTGGCATTCGCGACCGCAATGTCCTTCAGGCGATGCGCGAGGTCCCGCGCGAGGCTTTCGTCGAGCCCGGTTTTGAAGAATTTGCCTATGAAGACGGGCCGCTGCCGATCGCCGAAGGTCAGACGATATCGCAGCCCTATATCGTTGCGTTGATGATCGAAATGGCCGAGGTCGGAGCCGGTGACCATGTTCTCGAGGTCGGCACCGGCTCGGGCTATGCGGCTGCCGTAATGAGCCGGATCGTCGAACGTGTCTACACCATCGAGCGCCACGCCGCGTTGGCTGAAGCGGCAAGGCAGCGGTTTAAAAAGCTTGGCTACGACAATATTGAAGTCCGCACTGGCGACGGCACCAAGGGCTGGCCAGAGGCTGCACCCTTCGATGCTATCCTGGTTGCCGCCGCTGGACCCGGCGCACCGCTCGCGCTGCAGGAACAGCTCGACGTCGCCGGCCGGCTTATCATCCCGGTCGGCGACGAATTCGACGCGCAGCGCCTGCTCAAGGTCACCCGGACCGGCGCAGCAACTTACACCGAGGAGGATTTCGGCGGCGTGCGGTTTGTTCCGCTGATCGGCGAGCAAGGCTGGGGCGAGCCAGGCAGCGACAGCCAGATAGCGGCCGATCTTCCGCACCGGCATCAGCGCAGGAGCAGCCTGCCGCAGATGATAGCGGCCGCCGCCGAACCGCTTCCGGATTTCGACGATCCGGCCTTCGGTGCGCTGTTCGACCGGTTTGCCGACCGCCGCGTCGTCTTGCTCGGCGAAGCCAGCCACGGCACGTCGGAGTTCTACCGTGCGCGCGCGGCGATCACTCGCAGGCTGATCGAGAAGCATGGCTTCACCATCGTCGCGGTCGAGGCCGACTGGCCCGATGCCGCGGCGATCGACCGTTACGTCCGCCACCGGCCACCACGGCCGGGCGCCGATCCGCCGTTCCAGCGCTTTCCCACCTGGATGTGGCGCAACACCGACGTCGCTGCGTTCGTCGACTGGATGCGAGAGCATAACGAGCGGATCAGGATATCCTCCCGGCGGGCCGGGTTCTATGGCCTCGACATCTACAATATGGGCGGGTCGATCGCGGCGGTCCTGCAATATCTCGACCGGGTCGATCCGCAGGCGGCGAGGATCGCACGCGAACGCTACGGCTGCCTGACGCCGTGGCAGAACGACCCGGCCACCTATGGCCGTGTCGCACTCACTTCCGGCTACCAGAAATGCGAGAAGGCCGTGCTCGAGCAATGCCGGGAACTGCTTGCCAGAGAGCTCGACTATGCGCAGCAGGACGGGTTCGATTTCCTCGACGCCACCCAGAACGCCCGCCTGGTCGCCTCCGCCGAGCGCTATTACCGCACCATGTATTATGGCGGCGCGCAATCCTGGAACCTGCGCGACACCCACATGTTCGAAACGCTGGAGCACCTGCTGCAGGCCCGCGGCCCGAACGCCAAGGCGGTGGTGTGGGCGCATAATTCCCATATTGGCGATGCCCGCTATACCGAGATGGGGATCGTCAGGGACGAATTGAACATCGGCCAGCTCTGCCGCCAGCGTCTTGGCGACGAGGCTGCCTTGATTGGGCTCAGTACGCATTCCGGGACGGTGGCCGCTGCCACCGACTGGGACGGCGACATGGAAGTGAAACCGGTTCGGCCTTCCCACAACGACAGCTATGAGCGGCTTTGCCACGACAGCGGCGTCTCGCCTTTCCTGCTCGATTTCGAGCGCGACGACACGCTGCGCCAACGGCTTCTGGAGCGCCGGCTGGAACGCTTTATCGGCGTCATCTATCGGCCCGAGACCGAGCTGCACAGCCACTATGCGGACGCCTCGCTCGCCCGCCAGTTCGATGCTTTCGTCTGGTTCGATGAAACCAATGCCGTCACGCCGCTAGGGCCGGAGCATGCGGGGACAGGCCTTCCCGAGACTTATCCTTTCGGGCTGTAGCGAATCTGGACGTTGGGCAAGCGGAAAATCGAAAGGAAGGAGGTCACCAATGGCCGGAAAGAAGACTCATGAGCAGCAATTGCGCATCATCGAAGAGCGCGAGAACACGAAAAACGCCGGCAAGGATTTCGACGCGGAAGCGGATTTGAAAAAGACCAGGCAAGAGCGCGAGGCGTTCCGGCGCGGTGCCGAGCTCAGATCGGACCCAAAGGATATTGCCGATCCCGACGATCGCCACATCATCCGCGGCGAGCACCAGGAAAGCGCCCACAACAAGCATCGCGCCGACCGCTGAACGGCCGGATCGCTTGACGTTAAGACAATACGGCGCCGGGTCCGTCCCCTGACCTTGTTGCCTGGGGCTATTCGGCAAAAAATGTCGCGGCGACAGCAATTGAGACGAGGCTCAGCATTGCCAGGCCTGCCCTGGCGACATGCGAAGCCTCCCAGGCGTTGCGCAAATCTCTCCAGTCGCCGGTCTGCTTTCGAGAGAACATTGAAAAAAACGTCGCGGCGGATTTCGGCAGGACAGTGTCTTGCACCCAGAAATTATTGACGGGGTGTGTGACCAACCAATAGGTCGCGTGCTCCGCCAGCAACGAGACAAGCGCCGCCAAGGTCCACCAGAATCGCGCGCTTGGATAGGGCGTCAGGTAAAGCAGGACGGCGAGTGCAATGATGCCGCCGATCTCGGCGAACCCGCCGATCGTGAAGCCGGGATAGTAGATCGCCTGCACTGATCTGTAGGTGGCCCCTTGAGGCGCAACTTGCCGGGCAATTCCAAGGCGTGCGCGAGCGAGAGCGCCATCGAGACGGCGACAACAGAAGCGTGGCGATCGTCAATGCGCGCATGTTTCCTGCTTCCCGACCATGCCCTCGTGCTCCGCGCGTAGATAGGGTGGTTGGTGATCCTGAAAAGGCGCCCGACTTCGCCGGCGGGCTGTTCGGTCATTCCCCGATCTGGCTGGTCGAGCGTTCGTGGAGCCTGGCGCCGGTCTGCGCGTCGACCGCGACCATGCTGACCTCGTAGCCCCAGAGCTTGCGGATGTGGCGCAGCGTGGCGTCGCGGCTGCCGCCTTCCAGCACGATGCCGTCCTTGACCTTGTGCTGCAGGCGCAGATGCCGGTCGCCGAGCAGGTCCACATCCACCACCTGGATGTCCGGCCGGCTGGCGCCGATGTCGTAGCTGTGGGCGAGTGCGCTGCGGATACTCTCGTAGCCGCGCTCATTGTGTATCGAGGCGACTTCGTAATGGGGGTCGTTGGCAGCGTCGGCAAGCACAAAGAACCGCCATTTCCGTATCAGGGTAGGGCTCAGATATTGGCGGATGAAGGACTCGTCGCGATGGTTGGCCCAGGCGTCCAGCAAGGTCTGGCGCCAGTCGCCGTTGCCGGCGATATCGGGGAACCAGTCGCGGTCCTCGGCCGTCGGCGCGGTCGAGATGCGCTGGATGTCCTGCATCATGTCAAGACCCAGCGCGTAAGGGTTGATACCGGAAAAGCGCGGATCGTCGAAGCCCGGCTGGAAGATCACGTTCGAATGGTTGCGCAGGATCTCCAGCATGGCACCTTCGCCGATCAGCCCGCGGTCGAACAAAAGGTTCATCAGCGTGTAATGCACGAAGGTGGCGCAACCCTCGTTCATCACCTGCGTTTGGCGCTGTGGATAGAAATACTGCGCGATAACGCGGACAATCCGGATAACCTCACGCTGCCACGGTTCCAGGATCAGGCTGTTCTTCTCCAGGAAATAAAGCAGGTTCTCCTCGGGCAGCTTGAGCGATTTCTTGCGCTCCGCCATGGTGTCCGTCTCGCGGACCTTGGTGCCGTCCTTGGACGGCGGCAGCGTGCGCCACAGATCGTTGTAGGAGCGCTCCTCGTATTCCAGGCGCTCGCGAAGGCCCTCGCGCTGCTTTTCCGACGACAGCTTCGGCGGCCGGTGATATCTGAACACGCCCTGTTCCATCAGCGCGTGTGCGGCATCGAGGATCTCTTCCACCGCATCGACGCCATGCCGCTCCTCGCAGCGGGCAATGTAGCCCTTGGCAAAGTCGAGATAGCTGAGGATGGCGCCGGCGTCCGTCCACTGCCGGAAAAGATAATTGTTCTTGAAGAAATGGTTATGGCCGAGTGCCGCGTGCGCCGTCACCAGGGCCTGGAGGGCCATGGTGTTTTCCTCCATCAGATAGACGATGCAGGGATTCGAATTGATGACGAGTTCATAGGCGAGCCCTCGCCCGCCTTTGCGATAGAGCAGTTCCTGGTAGAGGTAGTGCTTGCCGAAGGACCAGTGCCGGTACATCAGCGGCATGCCGACCGAGGAATAGGCGTCGAGCATCTGTTCGGACGAGATGATCTCCATCTGTACCGGATAGGTGTCGAGGTGGAGCTCTTCGGTGGCGATCGCCTCGATGGTCTCGTAGGCGCGCGACAGCGTCCTGAAATCCCAGTCGGAACCGGAAAACAGCAGCCCGGATCTGCTCGCCATCAGCCCCCTCTTTCACCGCTCTTTTGATAGCCCGGCTGTCTGGCGAAGAGCTGGCGGAAAACCGGGTAGATGTCGGCCGCGGTGGCGATGCGGCTCATCTGGAAATTCGACCACCTCAGCTTGACCGCACTGTAGGCACGCCACAGCGACGTGCCGTTGTCGGTAGCGCCGAAGATATGGCTCTCGCGCTCGTCGAGGATCTCGACATAGGCGAAATACTGGCAGAGCCGCATGATCTGTTCGTCGAGCAGGGCGATGCAGCGCTCGGAATCGGTGACGAAATTGTCGCCGTCCGAGGCCTGGGCGACATAGATGTTCCATTCGCGGCTAGGATAGCGTTGCTCGACGATGCGGTGCATCTCCTCGAGCGCGGTGGAAACCACCGTACCGCCGCTCTGGGTGTTGTAGAAGAAGGTTTCCTCGTCGACCTCCTGCGCCTCGTGGGTGTGGCGGATGAAGACCACCTCGGTCCGGTCGTAGCGCCGCTTCAGGAACAGGTGCAGCAGCACGAAGAAGCGCTTGGCCAGATCCTTCTCGCGTTCGCCCATCGAACCGGACACGTCCATGAGGCAGAACATCACCGCGTTGGCGTTCGGCACCGGCTGTGCGTCGAAGCGGTTGAAGCGGATATCGACCGGGTCGACATAGGCGATCCGCTTGCGGCGACGCTCCAGTCGATCGAACTCTTCCTGCAGCGCCACGACGCGCTGGCGCGTCTCGACGTTTTGCGGCTTCGCCTCCAGCGACGCAATCTCCTGCGCGATCGCATCGAGGTCCTCCTGCTTGGGACGCCTGAGCGCTATGCGGCGGCCATGGCTGTTGCGCATCGTGCGCCCGACATTGATGTTGGTCGGCGAGCCGGTCGCGGCGAAGCCGGCCCGGCGCGGCTTGAAGGCGAGGATCTCCTTGAGGTTGAGCTTGACCATGTCAGGCAGTTCGAGGTCTTCGAAAAAGAGGTCGAGCACCTCTTCGCGCGACAGCACGAAACGGAAATCGTCCTCTGATTCGGTTCTCCCCGGGGCGGACCCCATGCCGCCGCCCTGGCCGGGCTTGGGCAGCCGGTCGCCTGGGGAGAAATGCTTGTTGCCGGGCAGGACGTGCTGGCGGCTGCCGCTGTTCCTGGCATCGTTGAAGCTCGGCTCGCCGGTGCCCCGCGCCGGCATCGAAACGGCATGCTCGGCGTCCACGTCGGCGATCTTGCCGGTGCGGATCTGATCGCGGATGGTGCGCTTCAACTCTTCGCGCGCCCGCCGCAGGAAACGCTGCCGATTGCCGAGGCTTTTGTCCTTCGGGTTCAGTCGGCGATCGATGAAGATCGGCATATGTTACCCCGGGCTGGCTTCAACCCGCCTTGTTCACCCGCATGTACCAGTCCACCAGCCGGCGGACCTGGCGCTCGGTGTAGCCGCGCTGGATCATCCGCTGCACGAATTCGGTATGCCGCTTCTCCGTCACGCTGTCCTGCTTGGAGCCGAAGCTGATCACCGGGAGCAGGTCCTCGACCTGCCCGAACATCCGCTTCTCGATGACTTCGCGCAGCTTTTCATAGCTTGTCCATGACGGGTTGCGGCCATGGTTTCTGGCCCGCGCGCGCAGCGTGAACTTCACCACTTCATTGCGGAAGTCTTTGGGATTGGCGATGCCGGCCGGCTTTTCGACCTGCGACAGTTCATTGTCCAAGACCTCGCGATTGAGGATCTGGCCGGTATCGGTATCCTTGTAGTCCTGATCCTCGATCCAGGCATCGGCATAGGCGATGTAGCGGTCGAACAGGTTCTGGCCGTATTCGCTGTACGATTCCAGATAGGCCTTCTGGATCTCGTGGCCGATGAACTCGGCATAACGGGTGGCCAGCTCCGACTTTATGAAATCGAGATAGTCCGCCTCTGTTTCCTTCGGGAACTGCTCGCGCTTGATCGCCTCTTCCAGGATGTACATCAGATGCACCGGATCGGCGGCCACCTCTTCGGTGTCGTAGTTGAAGGTCTGCGACAGGATTTTGAAGGCGAAGCGGGTGCTGACGCCGGTCATGCCTTCATCGACACCGGCCGCGTTTCGGTACTCCTGGACCGACTTCGCCTTGGGATCGGTTTCCTTGAGGTTCTCGCCGTCATAGACGCGCATCTTGGTGTAGAGCGGCGAATTGTCGTGTTCGGCCAGGCGGGTCGAGACGGTGAACCGGCTGAGGATGTCGAGCACTTCCGGAGCGCAGGGGCTGTTAGCCAATTCGCTTTCGCGCAACAGCTTCTCGTAGATCTGCCGCTCTTCGGTGACGCGCAGGCAATACGGCACCTTGACCACCAGGATGCGGTCGAGGAACGCCTCGTTGTTCTTGTTGTTCTTGAACTGCAGCCATTCCGATTCGTTGGAATGGGCAACGATGATGCCCTGATAGGGGAAAGCGCCGAAATTCTCGGTGCCGTTGTAGCTGCCTTCCTGGGTGGCGGTCAGCAGCGGATGCAGCACCTTGATCGGCGCCTTGAACATCTCGACGAATTCGAGCAGTCCTTGCGTCGTCCGGTTCAGCCCGCCGCTATAGGAATAGGCGTCCGGATCGGACTGGCTGAAGTTTTCCAGCTGCCTGATGTCGACCTTGCCGACCAGGGCCGAAACGTCCTGGTTGTTCTCGTCGCCCGGCTCGGTCTTGGCGATGCCGATCTGGCGAAGCCTGGACGGCATCAGCTTGACGACGCTGAATTTGGAGATGTCGCCGGACAATTCGTCGAGACGCTTGGCCGCCCAGGGCGAGATCAGGCCGGTCAGCCGCCGCCGGGCGATGCCGTATTTGTCCTCCAAAAGATCGCCCATGCGGTCGGGATCGAACAGCCCGAGCGGCGATTCGAAGACCGGGCTGACCTGGCCGCCGACCTTCAGCGTATAGATCGGACGCTGCTCCATCAGCCTTTTCAGCTGCTCCGCAAGCGAGGACTTGCCGCCGCCGACCGGGCCGAGGAGATAGAGGATCTGCTTGCGTTCCTCGAGCCCTTGCGAGGCGTAGCGGAAATAACCGGCGATACGCTCGATCGTATCCTCCATGCCGTAAAAGTCGGCGAAGGTCGGATAGATCTTGATCGTCCGGTTCGAAAAAATACGGCCGAGCCGCTCGTCCTTGCTGGTATCGACAAAGGTCGGCTCGCCGATCGCCTCGACCATCCGCTCGGGCGCCGAGGCGTACATCGACTTGTCCTCGCGGCAGGCAAGCAGATATTGCTGGAGGCTTATCTCCTCCTGCGCCGCATTCTTGTAAACCTCGGAAAACAGATCGAAGACGTCGGATTGATTCTCACGCATGGTATTCCTAGCCCCGGAGCCGATGTGGCTGCATGTTTGTCTCTTGAACAACCAAATGTTGGAAAGCCCTTGTGGTTCCCTTCACTTCGCAGAGAGTGCATGTGACCGAACGATAAGAGTCTAGATAAGGGCATCCTGAGTGCAGACAAGGCGTGGAACGTCCTGCTCGCGGCACAAAATCCTGAATCACACCACGTCCTGCGGGCGATATCCAACAAGACGGAGGAACGGTTCGGGTCCTTTCCGGTTGTGAGGGAAAGGAGACGGTCGATGTCTGGGAATAGTTTGTGGTTGCTCGTTGTTGCAGGCGGTCCACTGCTGCTGGCAGTCCTGATCGCCTACGCCCTGCTCACGCAGCGCCGTCGCGGCCCGGCGGAGCGCAGGGAAGGCGAGCGTGCGACCGAGCGCCTGTATCAGGAAAAGAACGACTGACCGACGGGATCGCAGCTCAGCTGCCGGCAACCGCCAGCCCGGTCGCTTTTTCGGCGCGCAGCAGCATGCCAAACAGGTCGCGCGGCTCATCGGGATCCGCCAGAAGGTCTAGTTCCTCGTAAAGCCCGGTCCGCTGCAGCTGATCACGGACGTAGCGCAGCGCGGAAAAATCCTCGATCGCAAAGCCGACGGAATCAAACAATGTGATCTGTCGGGCGTCCGTCCGGCCTGCTGCCTTTCCTGTTATCACCTGCCACAATTCGGTGAGCGGATGATCCGCATCGAGCTGCTGGCTCTCGCCTTCGATGCGCGTCTGCGGCGGATATTCGACGAAGATGTCCGAGCGCAGCAGAATGTCGCGATGCAGCTCGGTCTTGCCCGGGCAGTCGCCGCCCACCGCGTTGATGTGCACGCCGGATCCAACCATGTTGTCGGTCAGGATTGTTGCCGACCGCTTGTCGGCGGTAACCGTAGTGATGATCTCTGCACCTTCGACGGCTTCCTGCGCCGACGGGCAGAGCTTGATGTCGAAACCCATGCCGGCAAGGTTCTTCATGCATTTCGTCGAGGCCGCCGGGTCGATATCGTAGAGACGCAGCCTGTCGACGCCAAGCAGCGCCTTGAAGGCAATGGCCTGGAATTCCGATTGCGCGCCATTGCCGATGATCGCCATGCACCTGGCGGCCTCGGGAGCGAGGTATTTCGCCGCGACCGCCGAGCTTGCGGCGGTTCTGAGCGCCGTCAGGATGGTCATTTCCGAAAGCAGCATCGGATAGCCGTTGCCGACATCGGCAAGCACGCCGAATGCGGTCACGGTCTGGCGGCCGTCACGCGTGTTCTTCGGATGCCCGTTGACGTATTTGAACCCGTAGAGCTGCCCGTCGCTGGTCGGCATCAGCTCGATCACGCCGTCAACGCTGTGCGAGGCGACGCGCGGCGTCTTGTCGAACAGCTCCCAGCGCCTGAAATCCTCTTCGATATAGGCGGCAAGCTCGAGCAGGAAGCGCTCGATGCCGATGGCAAGCACCAGCTTCATCATGCGGTCGACGCTGACGAACGGGACGATGTTCAAATTCACGGTCATGGCTCAGAACCCCCTCGTCGGACGGTCCATGATCCGCCGGCCCATCAGGCTCGCGGTCAGGTCGACCAGAAGCGTGGCGGTGCGGCCGCGTTCGTCGAGAAAAGGGTTGAGCTCGACCAGGTCGAGACTGGTGACGAGGCCGCTGTCATGCAGCATTTCCATCGCCAGATGCGCCTCGCGGAAGGTGGCGCCGCCGGGAACGGTGGTGCCGACCGCCGGGGCGATCGACGGGTCGAGAAAATCGACGTCGAGGCTGACATGCAGCATGCCGTTGGCGGCGCTCACCCGTTCGAGAAAGGCGCGAAGGAGTTGCGCAATGCCGTGCTCGTCGATCGAACGCATGTCATGGACCGTCACGCCGGCTCTGCGCAACGCTTCCCGTTCCGCCAGGTCCACGCTGCGGATCCCCAGCGCGCATATGCGAGCCGGGTCCACCTGCGCTGCAAGGCGGGGGAAATAGCCCTCGAAGCCGGGCTGCCCGCTGGCATAGGCCAGCGGCACACCATGCAAATTGCCGCTGGTGGTCGTGTCGAGCGTATGAAAATCGGGGTGCGCATCGAGCCACAGCACGAAGAGCGGCCGGCCGGCATTCGCCGCCCGGCGGGCAATGCCGGCGAGCGTACCGGCCGAAATGCTGTGGTCGCCGCCGAGAAAGATCGGCATCGCATCGGCGCTCGCGGCATAGGCCGTTTCGCTGATTGCTGCCGTCCAGGCGGCAATTTCCGGCAGCGCCTTCACCGCCGCGTTGCCGTGTACGACAGGACGCATGTCGGCCGGGACGATCGTACCGAGGTCGGTCAGCGTATGGCCGAGCTCGGTCAATGCGGTGGCCAGGCCGGCCGTGCGCAGCGCACTCGGCCCCATCTCGCAGCCCATGCGGCCTGAGCCGGCCTGGATCGGTGCGCCCACGATCGTGCAATGCATTCTCATACCCCGCCAATTGCGATGCCTTTATTGAAGCCCGCATCGCTGGCAGAATGAACATGTCAAATTGGCAAATTTGTCGAAATGCCTTACCATAGTGGCATCATCTACTTCCGTTGTGAGCAATCATGGACCAGCTCGACGAGCAGATCATCACCTCTTTGCGGCACGACGCCCGGCGCAGCATTTCCGATCTTGCTGTCGGCCTGGGTGTCTCCCGGGCAACCGTAAGGTCCCGGATCGAGCGGCTTGAAAGGGACGGCGTCATCGTCGGCTACACCGTCATTCTGCGCGCCGACGCGGTCGATCAGCGCGTGCGTGGCATCATGATGATCGAGATCGAAGGCCACGCCGCCGATCGCGTCATTCGGGCGCTGGGTGGCTTCTCCGAGGTCTCGACCATCCACACCACCAATGGCCGCTGGGATCTGGTGATAGAACTCGGAACCCAGACCCTGAGCGAGTTCGACGCGGTGCTGAGACGTATCCGCCTGATCCCCGGAATTACCGGCAGCGAAACAAGCCTGCTCCTGGCAACGCCACGCACCACCAAGGCTCGGCTGTGATCCTCGAGTAACCACCTTGCCCTGTAGCGGCAACGAAATCCGAAGCCGCGGAACCTTCAATTGCCGCCGTGGTTGGGCTCGGACAGGCCTCCTTCGAGGGAGAACAATCATGGCTCACGCCCAGCAGGAACTGGTCGAATTCGTTATCAGCAAAGCCTTCAACCCGGTCATGCGAGCCAAACCGGACGGAAAATCCGATGCCGAGCGCAAGACGCTCGAACACGTCCAGCAGGCCACGAAGACCGAGATTGAGCGCTATCGCCGCTACGGCTCGGCCGAGGAGGTCGCGACCAACTTCAGGCGCGACCTGAATTCCGACGCTGCCAAAAAG
Source organism: Mesorhizobium sp. M0833 (assembly GCF_040319905.1). Taxonomy (NCBI): domain Bacteria; kingdom Pseudomonadati; phylum Pseudomonadota; class Alphaproteobacteria; order Hyphomicrobiales; family Phyllobacteriaceae; genus Mesorhizobium; species Mesorhizobium sp. M0833. The sequence goes on from NZ_JAMYOQ010000005.1 coordinate 92,375, forward strand.
TTGCACGCCCAGCTGCGCCGACTGCATCTGCCGACGATCGAGGACATTCGTGACGACTTCGAGGACAAGGCCCGCAAGCTCGGGGTCAAGGCCTCGTCGTAGATCCGCGACCGATCGCCTCGGTGACGTCCGTCAGGCCGTCATCACAATCCATCCTTGGTCGGAGGCCACCCTGACCGAGCTGTCTCGGGGATGTTGTCCGACGTCAGCTCGCCGCGATTGAGCTTTTCAATCGCTTCATCGGCTTCGCTTTCGTCGAGACCGGAAAGCGGCAAGCCATCGACCACGACGGCTTCGTCGCTCTCGCTGTCATAGACCTCCCAGAGGCCTTCCGGATCCTGTCGTTTGTCGTAAACGGTTGGCATGGCGATTTCCGTAACCACTCCTGCAGGCAAGGCCGCCATTGCACGCCCGCCACCCATTTCAGGGCCTGGGCCTTTTCTGACTTGCTGCCTGCCCGAAACAAACTCGGGCCATTTGTGGATGTTCCCTGCCGGAGGCGTGCTTGACTTCAACCTGACATGGCTAGAATCGGCCGGCTTCTCCGATCGGCCCTCGGATCGCCTGGGTCACGACGGTGTAACGCGTGATTTGACCCTCCTCCGGGTCCTCCCCGTGGAAATGGATTGCCGCGTTCGGCGGCAGCCGCGCAGTGCTGCCGAACTGCTTGACGGCGGAGACATGCACGATCTGCATGTCGGGGTCGCGCGTCATGGCGTCCATCGCTGCCAGCTCGGCGCTGCTGCTGCCACCGATCCGCCAGCTGGCTTCCAGCACACCCGATCGCCAGATGCCCGAGGAATCGACACCTTGGCCGATGTCGTAGTTGCGTCGCGAAGCGAAGAATCCTGGATAGCCATCCATCGCTGCGTCATAGGTCCTCGCCTGCGCCACGGCCAAACCCAGCGCCGGAGATAATCGCAGCTCATCCAGCGCCTCCCATCCGCCGCGCACCACAACCAGATCGGATCCGCCGTAAACGGGCTGTCCGTCGTTGTCGGTCGTCGTCCGCTGGGTGCCGTAATAGCTGATCGACAATTCGTCGATCATGGTTCTGCCAACGCTCAGCGTAACGATGTCGCGAAGCTGCGTTTCGAGAACAAGGCCGTATTCGCTTAGCTCAGACGATGGATATTGGTCCAGCAGCCTTTCGACATCGCCGACTGTCGCGGCGGTGTGCTGGTCGCGGCCCCGCGAAGCGCGCGGTGGCTTGAACCGGACCAGCCCGAGCTCCAGCAGACGTTGCGCTGCGCGCAGCGCGTCATGGCGTGAAAATGCAGTGTAGCCGGGCAGTACGGCCGCGGCGACGGCGCTGCCGAAGCCGGCGGGCCATTCTTTTGGCCGTGCCGCCGATCCGTCCACCAGCTCGTGGGTTATGGCCTTGGTGGTTGCGAGGCGCCAGGGCACCACCCCGCCGAAGAGATCGTCGGGCCCGTTTATGCCCAGTTGAACCGCATCGGCAGCAAGCAGGCTGTCGTCCGGCACGAAATACAGCCCGCCGCTGTCACCGCCACCTTCACGCAGGCCCTGGCGGAAGGAAAATCCCTTCAACGCTGCAATCGTGCGCGCGACGGCAGCGACGGTTTCCCGTTCATGGGCGTAGATGGTCTCGCCGCCCGGCGCGGAGAATGCGACCACAACACCTTTCGCCCCGCTTGGTTGCCTACCGCTTAGCCCGGTCATGTCGCGCCCTTCGTCCATTGCCGAGCCCATTGCCGTTTCCGCGGCAATGCGTCCGAACCAAAAAACCCGTTGGCGCGGCGAATGTTCCGGCCAACGGCCGGCTGCGGGTTTGACCGGGTGGCTGCCCGGAGCTTCTTGCGGTCGACGTCGAGACGCTGCGTCCCGGCGAGAAGGCCGCCGTAGACGACGTGCTGAAGGAGGCCGCCCCACACGTCCTGGGAGACGCCGACGTCGTCGGCACATTCGAACGGGCTTGAGACCGGAGTTCGCTGTCGCATGAACTGCGGCCGATGGCCGGAATAATCGCTAAATCAGCGGTTCATGTTCATGATCGCGTTCATCGGCATCAAATTGTGGTCGAGATTGGCCATGATCCAGATCGAGCCGCCGATCACCAGAACTACGATCAGCACGCCGAAGGCAAGCGCCAGGGCGTTGTTGGTGTTGTCCGGTCCCGTCGTGATGTGCAGGAAGAAGACGAGATGCACGCCCATCTGGGCGATCGCCAGCACGACCAGCGCCACCGGAACGCCGGGTGCCCATACCAGGTCGGTTCCGGGCAACCAGAACGAGGCGATGGTCAGCAGCGTTGCCAGCCCGAGGCCGATCACATAGCCGCGTAGCCCGGATCCGACGTCGGTGTCGCCGAGGTATTCGTCACCCGGCGCCGTATCGATGTCGTAGCGCTCCAGGCCATGGGTGTCGCGCCGTTGCGCGTGGCGATCATCCGCATTGCTCATCGACTTGCTCCCAGGAGATAGACCACGGTGAACAGCGCGACCCAGATGATGTCGAGGGCGTGCCAGAACAGGCTGAAGCACATGAAACGCCGAAGAATATCGTCGCGGAATCCCTTGGCGAAGATCTGCGCCATCATCGTGAGCAGCCACAGCAGCCCCGCCGTGACGTGAAGGCCATGGCATCCCACCAGCGTGAAGAACGCCGACAGGAAAGCGCTGCGCGTCGGTCCGGCACCACTGGCAACCATATGCACGAACTCGCGCAACTCGAGCAGGATGAAGCTGGCGCCGAGCACGAAGGTGACAGTCATCGCGACATAGAACCAGGAGCTTCGCCGCGCTGTCACGGCAAGGCCGGCGAGACCGCAGGTAAAGCTCGACAACAGCAAAGCGGCCGTCTCGATCGCGACGTTGCGCAGGTTGAACAGCTCGGCCCCGCTTGGTCCGCCCGCCGTCTTGCCCGCCAGCACGGCATAGGCCGCGAAGAAGGCGGAGAACATCACGATGTCGCTCAGAAGGAAGATCCAGAAGCCATAGCCGACGACGATCCGGATCGGGGCCGGGCCGCCGAGTGCATGGCCGTGCCCGCCATGGATACGGTAAGGGTCACGCTCTCGAACGTCTATCGCGGTCATGGCCTTGGCCCCGTGTAGGTAGCCAGTGCCTCGCGGCGCGCGCTTCGGTTGGCGCGGTTGATCCGGGCGACTTCGGCGGCAGAAATGACGTATTCGGGTTTGTCGCGCCATGCGAATACGACGAAGGTAGCGAAAGCACCGAGCGCGCCGAGCGCCATCATCCACCAGATGTGCCAGATGAGAGCGAAACCCATCACGGTCGCAAAGAAGGCGCAGATGAACCCGGTGGGACTGTTGCGCGGCATCTCGATCGGCTCGTATTCAGGCTCGTCGCGCAGGCGGTTTTGCTCGCGTGCCCGCTGCTTGATGCTCCAGTAGGGCTCTTCGCCCTCGACGTGCGGAAGCGCGGCGAAGTTGAAGACCGGCGGCGGTGAGGGCGTGGCCCATTCCAGCGAGCGCCCGTCCCAGGGATCCCCTGTGGAATCTCGAAGCGCCGCACGCTGCCGGATGCTGACGACGAGCTGTATGATCTGCGCGACCACGCTGGCGGTGGTGATGATCATGCCGGCGCCGGCAACCAGCACCCAGGGATACCAGGCCGGCACGTCGAAATGCTGCATGCGGCGGGTCATGCCGAGCAGGCCGACGGCGTAGAGCGGCACGAAGGTGGCGTACAACCCGATCAGCGTCAGCCAGAAGGCCAGCTTGCCCCAGCCCTCGTGCAGCCGGAAACCGAATGCCTTGGGAAACCAGTAGGTATATCCCGCGAAGGCGCCGAACAGCACGCCGCCGATGATGACGTTGTGGAAATGCGCCACCAGGAACAGGCTGTTGTGGAGCAGGAAATCGGCCGGCGGCACCGCCAGCAACACGCCCGTCATGCCGCCGATGACGAACGTCACCATGAAGCCCAGCGACCACAGCATTGGGGTCGCGAAGCGGATGCGGCCGCCATACATGGTGAACATCCAGTTGTAGATCTTCACGCCGGTACCGACAGCGATGATGCTGGTTGCGATGCCGAACGCAGCGTTGACGTCGGCGCCGGCGCCCATGGTGAAGAAGTGGTGCAGCCACACCATGAAGGAAACGATGCAGATGAAGAGTGTCGCGGCCACCATCGAGCGGTAGCCGAACAGCGGCTTGCTGGAGAAGGTGGAGATGACCTCCGAGAAGATGCCGAACGCCGGCAGGACGAGGATGTAGACCTCGGGATGGCCCCAGGCCCAGATCAGGTTCACGAACATCAGCATGTTGCCGCCGGCTTCGTTGGTGAAGAAATGAAAGCCGAAATAGCGGTCGAGCGTCAGCATCGCGAGCGTGGCTGTGAGGATCGGGAACGCTGCGACGATGAGCAGGCTGGCGGCGAGCGAAGTCCAGCAGAACATCGACATCCTGAGGTAACTCATGCCGGGCGCCCGCATCTTCAGGATCGTGGTGACGAAATTGATGCCGGTGAGCAGCGTTCCGACACCCGCTATCTGCACCGCCCACAGATAGTAATCGACACCGACGCCCGGCGAGTAGGCGGTCTCGCTGAGCGGCGGATAGGGCAGCCATCCGGTGCGCGCGAACTCGCCGATCACCAGCGAGATGTTGACCAGCAGCGCGCCGGTGGCGGTGAGCCAGAAACTCACCGAGTTGAGCGTTGGAAAGGCAACGTCACGGACGCCGAGCTGCAGCGGCACGACCAGGTTCATCAGGCCGATGACGAACGGCATCGCCCCGAAAAAGATCATGATGGTGCCGTGGGCAGAAAAGACCTGATTGAAGTGGTCGGGCGGCAGATAGCCGGGCGCCTGGAAGGCGAGGGCCTGCTGGGACCGCATCATGACGGCGTCGCTGAAGCCGCGCAGCAGCATCAGCAGCGCCAGCAGCGTGTACATCACGCCAATCCGCTTGTGATCGACGCTGGTGATCCATTCGCGCCACAGATAGGGAAAATGGCCGGCCAGGAAGACCCAGGCCAGCACGCCGAGGATTGTCAGGGCGACGACCGCCGAGGCGATCATCGGCAGAGGCTGATCGAACGGAATGACGTCCCAGCTCAATTTTCCGAGCATTGTCAACCTCCTGTCTTGGGCGATATGCCCGGCTCGGGGCGATCGGCCTGGGGACCGGGCGCGGGCGGAACGCCCTGCGTCGCGATTTCATGGAAAAGGTCCGGCTCGACCGAGCGATAGGTTGAAGGTGGCACGTCGATGCTCTGTCTGGCTAGTTCGTGGTAGCTGGCCTTGTCGAGTGCCTGTCCCCGGCTTCGCGCCGAATTGACGAACGCGTCGAAGGCATCCGCTGCGACGGCATGCAGCACGAATTGCATACCTGGAAAACCGTCGCCGCTGAAATGGGCCGACCGCCCATAGAATTCGCCGGGCTGATCCGCCTGCAGGTGAAGCTGCGTCGTCATGCCGTTCATCGTGTAGATCATGCCGCCGAGCTGAGGCACGAAGAACGCATTCATCACGCTTGCCGAGGTGAGCGAGAAATGCACCGGCCTGCCCGCCGGCACCACAAGCTGGTTGATGCTCGCGACATTCTGCTCGGGGTAGATGAACAGCCATTTCCAGTCGAGCGACACGACCTGCACCTCGAGCGGCTTTTGCTGGGAATCCAGCGGCTTCATTGGATCGAGGTCATGCGACCCGATCCAGATGATGCCGCTCAGAAACAGGATGACGAGGATGGGGATCGACCAGACCACCAGTTCGATGCGCCCGGAATAGGCCCATTCCGGCAGATACCGCGCCCTTGTGTTGGTTTCCCGGAACCACCAGGCAAAACCGAGCGTCGCCAGGATCGTCGGGATGACGATGGCCAGCATGATGGCGACCGAATTGAGTAGGATCGTCCGCTGCGCGGCGCCGACTGGTCCTTGCGGGTCGAGTACGCCGCCCTGGCAGCCGGCAAGCAGCGCGGCAAGCAGCATCGTCGCGCCGACGCGGCCAACACGGATGGCCGCACAATTTCGAACGATCGCCCTCAGCAACATGAGATCTCGCCGTGTCCTGAAAACCGATTGGAACGTTGCAGGCAGCGTGGCTGCCAACCCCGAATGTGCGCGCCGGTGTGCTCCTGGCGACAGTTTCTTCACGCACGAGGCTCCGGCTGGCGGAACCACATGCGGCGGATGTCATCGTTAAGCGGTCGACCTGTCGAGAACCCCTCCAAATCCTAAAAACCAGCGGCAAATCCCAAGCAACCAGAGCCAAAGCCTAAGAAACCAGAACCAAATCCCTAAGAAACCAGAAACAGTACCCAGATCGAAGTTATCGCCAGAAACGTGGCGAATGCCAAGGCGGCAAACCGGTTCATGGCCGCGCCCATAGTTGGTCCATTTAGTCCGCTCCCTGCGACGTGGCTGCTGGTTCCAGTGATGCTGCTCTGGAGGGCTGCGCCAACCGAACGAATGTTCGTCGCGAAAGTTCCCAAAAACCTAGATCCACCGCAGCCTTTGGTTGCAGCGCAGAGCAGCAACGCGATGCGAACCAGGGGCGGCTGGGCGGCTTTCTGCCAAACCGGAAGGAGTTCGGCTTTGCGTATGTAAAAACTACTTGTGTAGGTGAAAATAGTTGCTACTAATCAGCTGGGCCGGCGCATGGGCGGCTCTGGGAGGAATTTCGGCATGACAAGACTGCGCGGCCTCGCGTGGGATCACCGACGCTGCTGGGGTCCGCTCGAGGCCAGCATCGGGCCGTATTGCGCCGCCAATCCCGGTCTTGAGATCGAATGGGACCGCCGCAGCCTCTATGAGTTCGGCGAGGGCGCGCTTGGTCCGGTGCTCGGCGCCTATGATCTTGTCGTGTTCGATCATCCGTTCATCGGCGATATTGCCGAAGGCGGGCTGATGGTGCCGTTCGATTTGTCGGCTGAGCAGCGCCGCGGCTTCGAACGGGATTCGGTCGGCGCATCCTGGCAATCCTACGCGAGGGACGGGCGCCAATGGGCGTTGCCAATCGATGCTGCCTGCCAGGTTGCCTCGTATCGCCCTGATCTACTGGAGCGCTACGGTTCGTTGCCGCACAGCCATGATGAGGTGCTGGAGCTCGGCCGGCGCGCCTTGAAGGACGGCAAATGGCTTGGGCTGCCGTTGGTGCCGACTGACGCCATGTGCCTGCTTTTGACGCTCGGTGAGCCCCGCGAAGACGGCGACGAGTTCATTGCTGGGGAAAAAATCGAGCAGGCCGTCGGGCAGTTGCGCCAGCTTGCGGCGCTGTCGCACCCGAACTCGCCGAAATGGAACCCGATCCGCTGCTACGATCATATGATCGCGCATGACGACGTGGTCTACGTGCCGTTCGCCTTCGGCTATGTGAACTACGCCTCCAGGGCAGACAGGCCGTATCTGCGCTTCGCCGACGTGCCGACACCGCGATCCGCCGGCGCCTTGCTTGGCGGCGCCGGCATCGGCGTCAGCGCTCAATCGAAACACAAGCAGGCAGCCATCGATTACGCGCTGTTTCTGTGCTCGCCCGGCTATCAGCGCGGCGACTACGTGAAATCCGGCGGACAGCCGGGATCGCTGGCGGCGTGGCAGGATGCCGAGGTCAATGCTCTCTCAGGCGGCTTCTTCGCCTCGACGCTGGCGACGATCGAAGCTTCCTATCTGCGCCCGACCCATCCGGGCTTCATCAGCTTCTTCCGCCAATGCGCCCCTCACGCCGCGGCCGCCATCACCGGCGAATTGCCGGCGGCGGAGCTCGCGGACCGGCTGAACCGGCTCTATCGCGAGACCAGGCATGGCCAGCCGCAACGGAGCGTCGCGTAATGGCCACCGATATTGCCCAGATCGTCGACGAAGGCGAAAGCGGCCGCAACGGCTACCGCGTGCCCGCTGTGGAGAAGGCGCTCGACATACTGGAATTCATGGCTGCCAGCGGCGAGCCGCTGACCCAGACCGAGATCGCCACCGGAATGGGGCGCTCCATTCACGAGATCTACCGCATCCTGCTGCTGCTGGAGAAGCGCGGCTACATTTTCCGGACGCAATCGGACCGCTTCCGCCTGTCGCTGAAGCTGTTCGAACTGGCGCATATGCATCCCCCGGTGAACCGCCTGGTCGAATGCGCGCTGCCGGTGATGCGCGGCCTGGCCGCCAATGCCGACCAGAGCTGCCATCTGGTCGTCCGCGAAGGCGAGAGCGCACTGGTCGTGCTGCAGATCGATTCGCCTTTGCCGATGCGTTATTCGGTTGCCCTTGGCTCGCATTTCCCGATCCTCGAAACGAGTTCCGGCGCGGTGCTGCTGGCGCATTCGAGCCGCGCCGAGCGCGACCGCATCGTGGAGCGGATCGTCGCTGCAGGCGAAGGCCAAGGCAGCCGGGCGGAAATCGAAGCGCGGCTGAACGAAGTCGCAAGGCTCGGCTATGAAATGCGCGCCTCGCTGGCTGTCGAGGGCTGCATCAACATCTCGACGCCGGTGCGCGACCATACCGGCGCGGTCATTGCCGCGCTCACCGTCCCGTTCCTGCCGCAAAAGGCCGCGCGCTTCGATCGCAGCACCGTCTTTGAACGGACTAAGGCGGCGGCCGAGACGATATCGGCGGCGCTGGGCGCGGGCGAAGCTGCCGTCTCTTCACGTGCCGACCCGGAACGGCGGGACTATCCGTTCAGCAACTGACAAGAAATACAGGGAGAAGAAACATGAACTGGTCCAAATCGATGCTGTTTGCCTCGGCGTCCGTGCTGGCTCTGAGCGCCGCCGCGGCACAGGCCGAAAACATGCCGAAGCGCATCGGCTACGTCACCAACTACGCCACGCATGAGTGGTATCAGAACGTCATCAAGGGCATGCAGGCCCGCGCCAAGGAACTCGGTATCGAGCTCGAGGTGCAGGACGCCAATCTGGACGTCGCCAAGGAGGTCTCCGCCGCCGAAGATTTCATGGCCAAGGGCGTCGACGTCCTGATCATCACGCCCGTCAACGAGGAAGGCGTCGTGCCGCTGCTGCGCCAGGCGAAATCCAACAACGTTCCGGTCGTGCTCGAAGGCAATCCGGTTAAGGGCATGACCACAATGGTCGCGATCTGCGACTACGACACCGGCTACACCGCCGGCGTCGAAGCCGGCAAATACGCCCAGGAAAAGCTCGAAGGCAAAGCCAAGGTGATGAATGTCGGCCTGCCGCTGCTGTCCGCCACCGTCCTGCGGTCGCAGGGTTTCATGGACGGCCTGAAGACCATCATCCCCGACGCGGTCATGGTCCACGACCTCGACGGCGGCGGCAATCCCGATCGCGCACTCGAAGTCTCTTCGGCGGCTCTTGCCAAGAACGCCGACATCAACATCATCTACGGCATCAACGATTCCTCCTCGCTCGGCGGCCTTCAGGCCTGGAAAGCGGCCGGCAAGCCGCAGGACGGCCTGCTGACTGTCGGCACCGGCGGCGAAGGCCTCGCCTTCATCAATGCGATGCAGAACGAGCCGTCCTACCGGATCGAGGCCGCGATGTTCCCGGAAAAGGAAGGCTACACCGCCATCGATGCAGCGGTTAAGCTCTTCAACGGCGAAGAGGTGCCGGAACACATCGTCAGCCCGACCGCGCCGATGAACGGTGACGACTGGAAGAAGTTCTACGACTACGATGGCACCATACGCAAAATCAAATGGGATGCCGTCAATGCGCTTCAGCCACCGGAAAAATGCATGAAAACGTCCGCCGATCTGAAGAAGTAAGGATTCCGGGTAGCCCTTCCCACACGGCGGGAAGGGCAGCGGATCGGATATGCCGACGGCAAAACAGGGCAACCGTCCTGTTTTGGCCGGCAGGTTTCGAAACGGCGACGGCACCGATACGGGCCCGGAGATGAAATGGACATGAGCGAGCTTACGCAATCCTCTGCGCCAAGGCGTTTCATCGGCGGCCAGCTGCTGGGCAGCAGCCAGCTGGTGCTCGGCGTGATCCTGGCCGTGCTCTGCATCGCCATTTCGATTGCGGCGCCGCAATTCTATTCCGAGGCCAACATCATCGCCATCCTGCGCCAATGCGCGCTGGTGCTGATCGTTGCCTCCGGCATGACGATGCTGATCATCACCGCGGAAGTCGACCTGTCGGTCGGTGCATCGCTGGCTTTTGTCGGCTGTATCGGCATGGCCGTGCTCAATTCAACACATAGCCTGACGCTCGGCCTGCTGGCGGCACTCGCCTTTTCAGGCGCGGTCGGTCTGTTCAACGGGCTGGTCGTCACCATGCTCAAGGTGAACTCGCTGATCGCCACCATCGGCACCATGATGATGCTGCAGGGCGGCGTCTATCTGTTCACCCGCGAGGCGGTGCAGAACCACCACCGACTTGCCGGTTTCACCGATCTCGGCGCCGGCTATATCGGCGCGATCCCGCTGCCCGTGGTCGTTGCCGCGGTGATTTTCGCGCTGGCCGCGGCAACCCTGCGCTTCACCACGCTCGGCCGTTATCTCTACGCTGTCGGCGCCAACGAGCGCGCGGTTCGTCTCTCCGGCGTGCGGTCGCAACGCTTGAAAATTTTCGCTTTCGTCGTCACCGGCCTTTGCGTCGGCATTGCCGGCATGATCCTGTCGTCGCTGATGAATGCCGGCCAGCCGACCGCCGGCCGCGGCTTCGAGCTGACGGTGATTGCCGCCGTCATCCTCGGCGGCACCAGCCTGCTTGGCGGCCGCGGCTCGCTGCTTGGCACGTTGCTTGGCGTGCTGGTGCTGAAGGTCATCGACAACGGCATCATCATTCTCGGCTGGAACCAGGATCTGCAGATGGTGGTGCCCGGCATCGTCATCATCCTGGCGAGCTATCTCGACATCGTGCGGAACAGAGCCAATGTCGGTTGATTTCCTTCACCCCGCCGAAACCGTGGCTGTCGATAAAAGCGTGCCGGCGCTGGAGATGCGCGGCATCGGCAAGCGCTTTCCCGGCGTGGTGGCGCTGGATAACGTCGATCTGACCCTGGAACCCGGCAAAATCCATGCCCTGATGGGCGAGAACGGCGCCGGCAAGTCGACGCTGATCAAGATCATGGCCGGGGTCTACGGCAAGGATGCCGGCACCATTCGCCTGCGCGGCCGCGAGGCCGACATCAAGTCGCCGCGCGACAGCCTGAAAGAGGGCATCAAGGTGGTGTTCCAGGAGATCGCGCTGATCGCCGAATTCAGCGTCGCCGAGAACATCTTCCTCGAAGGCTATCCGACCGGCAAAGGCGGGTCGATCGACTGGAAGAAGATCCGTGCCGATGCGGCCGCTCTGTTCAAGCGTATCGGCTTCAACGTCGACCCGGCGGCGCGCACGGGATCGCTGCCGGTCAGCCAGCAGCAGATGGTCGAGATCGCCCGCGCACTCGCCCATGAAGCACGCGTCGTGGTGATGGACGAGCCGACCTCCTCGCTGACGCCGAACGAGGTCTCGCTGCTGTTCACCGTCATTCGCCGGCTGGCCGCGCTCGGCATCGCCGTGCTCTATGTCAGCCACAAGCTCGACGAGGTCTTCGAGATCGCCGACACCGTGACCGTACTGCGCGACGGCCGTCATGTCTCGACCAGGCCGATCGGCGAGCACACCAACGATACACTGATCCAGGACATGATCGGCCGGCGCATCGAAAACCTGTTCCCGCGCAAGCGCGGTGCACCAGCCAACAAGGTCGCCCTTTCCGTGCAAGGACTTAGCACGGCGAAGAAGCTGAAGGACGTGTCGTTCGAAGCGCATGCCGGCGAAGTCCTCGGCTTCTTCGGCTTGATGGGGGCGGGCCGGACCGAGCTCGCCAAGGCGATTGTCGGCTTCGATCCGATCACCTCCGGCACGATTTCGGTCGATGGCAGCCCGCTGCTGCCGCACGACACGCACACCGGCGTCCGGCTCGGCATCGGCCTGCTCACCGAAGACCGCAAGAGCGAAGGGCTGATGGGCGAGCTGCCGGTCTACCAGAATGCCAGCCTCGCCTCGCTCGGTGCCTTCGCCAGGATGGGCTTCGTCGATAAGGCAAGCGAACGCAAAGCGGTGCAGGACTATGTCGACCGCTTCCGCATCAGGACGCCGAGCTTGTTCCAGCAGGTCAAGAACCTGTCGGGCGGCAATCAGCAGAAAGTTCTGATCTCGCGCTGGCTGATGCGCGGTCTCAAGGTGATCGTCGTCGACGAACCGACCCGCGGCATCGACGTCGGCGCCAAGTCGGAGATTTTTGCGCTCATCGACCGGCTTGCCGGCGAAGGCCTGGCGGTCGTCATGATGACGTCCGAAATGCCCGAGCTGCTGGGGCTTGCCGACCGCATCGCGGTGATCTGCGAAGGCCGCCTCACCGCTATCATGTCCCGCGACGAGGCCACGCAGGAGAATATCCTCAATGCGGCGATCGGCTAAGACGATGACGCTTCGCAAAGGGACCAAGTGATGAGCCTGGCAAGCACCGACACCACGAAATCTGGGCCGTCCATGCTGGCGCGGCTCGTCGCACGGCAGGAAGTGGCATTGCTCCTCTGCCTCATCCTGGTGATCGCGTTCTTTTCCTTCACCGCCGAAAATTTCTTCTCTGTGCGCAACATCACCAATGTGCTCGGTCAGGCTTCGCTAGCACTGACAGCCGGCATAGGCTGCGCCATCGTCTTCATCTCCGGCGAGGTCGACATCTCGATCGGCTCGCTGCTGGCGACGATCGCGCTGCCGCTGATCATCATCATGAACGACACCAACTCGCTTGTGCTCGGCATCAGCGGCGCGTTGCTGTTCGGGCTGATCATCGGCGTTGTGAATGGTTATCTGACGGCCTATGCCGGCATCAACTCGCTGATCGTGACCCTGGGCACGATGTTCATCATGCGCGGCGGTGTCTACCTCTACACCGGCCAGCGCGCCATTCCCGACGATGCCGCGCTCGACAGCTTCATCGTGCTGTCGGACGGTCGCCTGTTCAACGTCGTTCCCTATTCGGCTGTCATTGCCATCGTTCTGCTCGCCGTCTTCGCCTACGTGATGCAGCACAGGCCGTTCGGGCGGCAGATCTATGCCGTCGGCGGCAATCCCGAAGTGGCACGGCTGGCCGGCTATGACGTGCGCCGCGTCAAATTCATCTGCTTCATCATCAGCGCGCTGCTGGCAACGGTAGCCGGCATTATCCTGGCCGCCCGCGTCGGCTCGGCGCAGCATACGGCCGGGCTGAATTTCGAGTTCCAGGTCGTCGCCGCCACCGTGCTCGGCGGGGTGAGCCTTGCCGGCGGCATCGGCAGCCTGACCGGCATGGCGCTCGGCGTGCTGATCCTGCAGTTCCTGTCCAACGGGCTGCGCGGTCTCGGCCTGCCGACCGAATGGCAATTGGTCATCACCGGCATGATCATCATTGCCGCCGTCGCTTTCGACGAAGCGAAGCGCCGGCGCGCCATTGGAGTCTGACATGGATCGTCTCAAAGGGAAAACCGCAATCGTCACCGGCGCCGCCGAAGGCATCGGCCATGCGATCAGCGAGGCAATGGCGCGTGAGGGCGCGCACGTCTTCCTCGGCGACATCGATGATGAGAAGGGCGAAAAATTCGCAGCCGAGCTGCGCGCCGCCGGCCACCGCGCCGACTACATCCATTGCGACGTGGCGGAGGAGGCCGACATCGCCGCCCTGATAGACGGCGCCATCGGCAAGACCGGTCATCTCGACATTCTGGTCAACAATGCCGCCATCGCCATCGGCGGCATGCCGGTCCATGAGATGACCGACGAGCAGTGGCACCGGCTGATCGCGGTCAACCTGACCAGCGTGTTCCGCGGCTGCAAATATGCGCTGCCGCATATGATCGCGCAGAAATCGGGCTCGATCATCAACATGGCCTCGGCGCAAGGTCATATCGGGCTCGACGGCTGGACCGCCTATGCCGGCGCCAAAGGTGCGGTGATGGCGATGACGCGTCAGATGGCGGTCGAGTTCGGCCCGCTCAACATCCGCGTCAACTCGATCTCGCCCGGAACCATCAACACGCCGATGAACGACAAACTGGTCAAGGAGATCGGCGGCAATCTCGCCAAGGCCTGGGTGAAAATGCATCCGCTCGGTCGCATCGGCAAACCGTCCGAAGTGGCAGAAGCCGCCGTCTATCTCGCCTCCGACGCCGCCGGCTTCACCACCGGTACCGACCTGCGCGTCGACGGCGGCCTCACCGCGGCACCCCGCTACGTACCCGACCTGCTTTGACAACCAATGAGACAAAAATGAACAAGGCCCTCGAAGGCATCCGCATCCTCGATTTCAGCCATCTGCTGCAGGGGCCGTTCGCCACGCAGCTGCTCGGCGACATGGGCGCCGACGTCATCAAGATCGAGCGTTCAGGCGCCGGCGACATGTTCCGCGGCATGACCTTCTTCGCCAAATGGGTCGGCGGCTCCGAAAGCCCGAATTTCCTCGCTTGGAACCGCAACAAGCGCTCCATCGCGCTCAACCTGAAAAGCCGCAAGGTGCATGCCATCATCATGGACATGGCCAAGAAGGCGGACGTGGTGGTGCAGAATTTCCGCCCCGGCGTGCTCGCCAGGCTCGGCTATGGCTACGAGGATTTCCAGGCGGTCAACCCCGCCATCATCTATTGTTCTGGCTCCGGCTATGGCGAGGAAGGCCCCTATGTCGAGCGTCCCGGTCAGGACATGCTGATCCAGGGGCTGTCCGGGCTGATCTCCAACACCGGCCGCGGCGATCAGGCTCCTGTTCCGGCCGGTGCCGGCCTCGCCGACCAGATCGGTGCCATGAACATGGTCTACGGCATATTGTCGGCGCTCTACTATCGCGAGAAGACCGGCAAGGGCCAGAAGATCGAGGTCAATCTGCTGGCCGGGATGCTGGCGCACCTCAATCAGGAATATGTCGCCGTGCTCAATCTCGGCGAGGATTTCGTGCGTCCGAATTCAGGCATCGGCCACCCCGGCATGCAGGCACCGTTCGGCATCTACCAAGCGAAGGACGGTGGCTATGTGTCGATCGCCATGAGCCCGTTCAAGACGCTGTATGAAGTGCTGGAGGCGCCGCAGCTTGCTGTCTATGACGATCTCAAGACGCTGTTCGACAAGCGCGACGAGGTGTTCGACAAGGTCAACGCCGAAACCAGGAAGTTTGCCACGCAGGACCTGCTGGCGCGGCTGCTGGCAGCCGACATCTGGTGTGCCGAGGTGAAGGACATAAGGCGCGCAGCCGAGGACCCGCAGGTCAAGCACCTGGGCATGATCACCAGCTACGATCATCCGCGCGGCGGCAGGGTCAGGGTGGTCGCACCGGCGGTCAAGATGAGCGAGACGCCGCCTACCATAGAGCGGCCGGCGCCGCTGGTCGGCCAGCATGGCCGCGAGATACTGGCCGAGTTCGGCCTCTCCAGCGGCGAGATTGCAGCACTTGAGGCGTCCGGCGACATGACCGTGGATGCTGTCTGACGATGAGCGTTTACCAGACACTCAGCTTGGAGATATCCGGGCGCGTCGCGGTCGTCACCTTCCGGCGCGCCGATCAGCTCAACGCCATGAACCGGCTGATGCAAAGCGAGATCACCGATGTTTTCGAGGCGCTGTCAAGGGATGACGGGATCGGCGCGATCGTGGTGACCGGCGAGGGGCGCGGCTTCATGGCCGGCGCCGACATCAAGGAATACGCCGCCCAGACAGCTGCCGAGTTCGACGTCTTCCAGGCCGCCGGCACGCGCATGTATGCGGCGATCGAGCAGAACCGCAAGCCGGTCATCGCCGCGGTCAATGGTTTTGCGCTCGGCGGCGGCATGGAGCTGGTGCTGTGTTGCGACATCGTCATCGCCAACCAGTTCGCGAAGCTCGGCCTGCCCGAGATCAAGCTCGGGCTGGTCCCCGGCGGCGGCGGCACGCAGCGCAGTGTCCAAAAGCTCGGCCGCAACCGCGCCAACCTTTTGCTGATGACCGGCGCCATCGTGCCGGCTTCCGAGCTCGTCGCCGCCGGGCTGGTCAACGAGGTCGTCGACGCCGAAAGGCTGATGCCGCGGGCGCTGGAACTCGCCGGCATGATAGCCGCCGAACCGGCTGCCGCGATCGAGGCATTGAAGGCGCTGACAGCGCACGCCGTGTCGGGCGACTTGGCGGGAGGCCTTGCCATGGAGCGCGACGTACTGGGCGGGCTTTATCGTAGCGAGACCGGCCAGCATCGGGTGAAGGCGTTCGCCAAAAAAAGTGCCGCGCGGGCGAAGGCTGGGCAATGACATCCCTGGTCAAGCCGAACCGGCCGCGCTTCACCGATGTCGAGGGCCTGGCCGCGATGGTCGGCGGCGGCGATGTCTTCGGCGTCGGCGGGCATCATTTTGCCCGGCTGCCGATCGCCCTGCTGCGCGCCATCGCCCGCTCGGGCGTCAAGGGCCTTCGCTATGTCTGCTGGGCCGGCGGCCTGCCGCTCGAACTGCTCCTCGAAGCGAATGCCGTGGCGGAGATCGACATCTGCTTTTCCAGTCTCGACATTTTTGGCTTGCCGCCGCGCTTCCGCGCGGCCGCCGAGACCAATGCCGTCCCGGTCCGCGACTGGACGGCGCTGGCCATGATCCAGGCGCTGCGGGCGGCGCAGCAGAACCTGCCGTCGATGCTGTTTCAGCTTCCCGAGGGCTCGGACATGCTGGCGCGCATGCCGGGCGCGATCGCCGCGCCCGATCCGATCGCGGGAATCACGATCGGGTTCATCCCGGCCTTGCGGCTCGACACGTTCGTCGTCCATGCCCAGCGCGCCGACGAGAGCGGCAATGTCCAGATCATCGGGCCGCGGGCGCTGGACTTCGCCATGGCCGGAGCGGCGCGCCAGGTGCTGGTCACGGTTGAGGAAATTGTCCCGGTCGGGGCGCTGCGGCATGACGGCCGGCAGAGCATTTTGACCCGCAATCAGGTGTCGGCCATAGCGCTGGAGCCGGGCGGCGCCTATCCCGCCTCCTGCCTGCCTTTCTATGTGACGGATTATCAAGCGTTGGCGGGGGCGTTCGCGGCAAAGGAAATACCTTTGTCGGAGAGCCTGAGCATGCCTTCGGAAGGCGTGCCGGAGCGGGTTCAAGATGCTGCAAAAGTCCGGGCTGAGACAGTCCTCGCCATGCCCGGGCTCGTGCACCGCGAAAAGCAGGCGTCCATCGACGAGATCATCGCCGCCCGCATCGCCGCCGAACTCGACAATGCGAGCTTTGCCAGTGCCGGCGCGGTGTCGCCGCTGGCCAATGTCGCCTATCGGCTGGCCAAAGCGACGCACGCGCCGGACATGATCATCGCCACCATGAGTTGCGGCCATCTCGACATCGCGCCGAGCCCGATGATCCTGTCGCTGATCGAAAGCCTCGATTGCGAAACGGCGGTGGCGCATGCCGGCGGCGACGACACCTATTCGACCTACTATCAGGCCGGCGCAGTGACGCATGAGATCGTCGGTGCCGCGCAGGTCGATCGACGCGGCCGCGTCAACACCATTGCGCTGCGCAAACGCGATGGCAGCGCCATCCGGCTGCCCGGGCAAGGCGGCATGGCCGATGTCGCCAACATGCACCGCGATTATCTGCTCTACGTCCCCCGCCATTCCGTGCAGTCGCTGGTCGATGCGGTCGAGATCGCCAGCTCGGCGCGCGGACTGTTGACGCAGGCCGAACGCGAGCCGATGGGCTATCGGACCGGGGCGGCGCTAGTGTTCACCGACCTTTGCGTGTTTCGGCTCGACCGGGAGAGCCGGCAACTGGCCGTCATCGAGACCATGCCGGGCGTGACGCGGCAGCAGATCCAGGATGCCACCGGATTTGCTCTGATATTCGCTGCCGATTGCCGCAACGTTCCGCTGCCCGCGAGCGAAACGCTCGATGTCCTGCGAAACCGGATCGACCCGCTCGGCCTGCGGCGACTGGAATTCGTCAGCGCCAAGGAGCGCGGCGCGCTGATCGCCGAGATACTCGCGGCCGACCGGCTGATGGTCGAGCGCTGTATTGCCGCGCAGCAATCGCATACCGAAACAGGCTGAAGAGGGGGCGGCGCATGGCAAAGCCGTTGCTCGAAATGTCAGCGGCGAAGGTCTTCTTCGACGGCATCTTCACCAACCCGCGCGTCGCGCATCCTGAAGGCGTGGCCATCCATCGCGACGGCTCGATCTGGTGCGGCACCGAAACCGGCGACCTGTTGCGGCTGGCCGCCGATGGCAGCTCGGTCGAACGTATGGGTGGCACGGAAGGCTTTCTGCTTGGCATCGCCTTCGATAGCACAGGCAACTGCTTTGCTTGCGATCTCAGACATGCGGCGGTCTTTCGCTGGGATGCCGCGGTGGCCGAGATGCAACGCTTCGCTTCGGCCGGCATCCGCGTGCCGAACTATCCGATCGTCGACGAGGCGCGCGGCTGGCTCTATGTCTCCGATAGCCTCGGCGAAGACAACCGCTCCGGTATCTTCCGCTATGATCTGAAGACCGGCGAAGGCGGCCTGTGGTGCCGCGAGGCCATGGCCTTCGCCAACGGCATGGCATTGGCGCCGGATGGCAATGGGCTTTACGTCGTGGAAAGCCATGCAGCCTGCGTCAGCTATGTGCCGATCCGTGCCGACGGCACGGCAGGACCTCGCCAGCTCGTCGTGGACGGCGTGAACAACGTCCCCGATGGCGTCGCCGTGGCCCCGGGCGGTTCGCTGTTCATCTCGTGCTACGAGCCGAGCCGCATCTATCGCTGGCGACAGAATAGCGGGCTCGAGGTGCTGATCGAGGATCCGGCGGCAACCACGCTCGCCCATCCCACCAACATCGCCTTCAAGGGCGACAAGCTCTACACCGCAAATCTCGGCCGCTGGCACATTACCGAAATCGACTTGACGGCGATTCCATAGATCTGGGCAGCGGCGGCGCCCTATGCCAGCCGGCCGTGACTGGTGCGGATGCGCAGCACCTGCACCCGCGACGGCAGCTCGATCAGGAACTCTTCGTCCCGCTCCAGATGATGGATTTTTGTCGGATCGCCACCGGTGAATGCCGCCATCGCCTCGACGTTTTCCCAATAGGAGATCGTCACGAATTCCGAATGGCTCGGCGTGTCCTCGCGAAAGGTCTGCACGCCAAGTGCCTTCTCGATCAGCGGCTTGATGCCGGCTTCGTAATTGTAACTCTCGTAGGCATCCGCCTTTTCAGGCATTGTTCTGCCGCGCCAGATACGGGCGATGGTCGGAGTTTTCTCCGTAATTTTCTCTGTCATGGCCAACGAATCCCTGCTGGTCTGATTGGTCCGCCGGCGTTCGAATGCCAGCCAAGGAACGGATCTCCCCGGCTGACAGCCTGGTATCCCGTTGCCAGCGGCGGTTTTCATCTTCCCGGCCGACGTAGGTGGCGCTGCCCAGACAGGGCTTCCTCGCCGACCGCTAGGGACTTACTCCTGATCCTCCGCGCCGCCTCCGTGAAAGAAGGACCGGATTTCCTGCATGTCGACGCTGCCGTCACCGTCCTCATCGACGGCGTTGAATATCCGCCCGACGAAATCCTGGACTTCGCTCTGGGAAAGCGCGCCATCGCCGTCGGCATCTACTATGGCGAACATCATTCGCATCCTCGCGCCGTGCATCCCGCGTCCCATGCCACCGCGGCCTCCCGTCTCCCAATCTCGGTCAGGCGGGCCCATCCTGTAGTCGTGATGCCAGCGGTCGCGACCGCGCCGTTCCGCCCGGGGCGCGCGATCCTCTTGCATTCTCTCCTCCAGCATCTCGGTCATCATCTGGCGCATCATTTCGCGCATGGCATCCTGGCTCTGCCCGCTCATTCCGGGCGCCGGAGCTGCGGGCGCGGGCGGGCTCGTCTGGCCGAATGCCGGCGCGGCCAACATAGCCAGCGCCGCGGCAACTACAGTGGTTTTGCTTGCGAGCGTCATCGTAATCTCCATCGGTATGAATTGGTGGCTGCTGCATCCAAGCCAAACCGGCTGCTCGCCTCATGGTTCCTGGTCAGTCGGCTCGACGGCGCAAAAGTCCGCCTGGTCGCGGCAACGAAAGCCGCTTGCCCACGTTGCCGTTGATGCGAAGCTCCACCAGGAGGAAAAAATGGCCGACGATAAGAGCAAGCGGGATTTCCGCGACCGCGATCGCGTTTCGGCGGAAGACGACCGTGAAGTCGAGTATTTTGCCCAGCAGAACGGCATCACCGCCGACCAGGTCCGTCAGCTGATCAAGAGCTTCGGCAATGATCGCGGCCGCCTGGTCGAAGCCGCGAAGGCGTTGCGAGGGATTTCACCTGCCGGAGCCGACGAGGTGACCAGGGAAGCCCGCCAGCAGGCGACACCCATGCATCTCGGCAAACCCGACGAGTGATGCCAGCAGCTGCTCTGCCGCTGCCGCAGGCGTCAGAATTTGCGGCTCAGATAATCCGAGCCGCGCAGGCCGAACCGCCACTCGGCATCGACAGCCTTGGAAATGCCGATCCGGCGGCCTGTAAGAATGGCGCTGGCATCGCCCGGCCGCCTGAATTCGAATGGCGGCACGTCCAGCGGCAGCCCGTCATGGGATTTGTCGATTGCCAGCGCCTGGCAAAGGCGACCGGGTCCCGAACAAAGCAGCCGGGGGTCGTCAACGCCGCGATTGGTCCGCATCACCTCCAGCCCGGATTGCGGTTCGATTGCGCGGATGAGCACGGCACTGCCGGGCAGGCACACGGCATTGAGGCACCAGTGCAGGCCATAGGAGCGATAGACATACGCGCTGCCTGGGGTGCCGAACATTGCGCCATTGCGCACCGTCCTGCCACCAAAAGCATGCGAAGCCGGGTCATCCGGGCGATAGGCCTCGGTCTCGACGATGATGCCGCCAACGCCGTGCAAAAGCAGCGAGGCGCCAATCATGTCGCGCGCCACGATGGTGGCGTCACGGGCAAAGAATTTATGGGTAGTAGTCACTGTGCACCGGACTGATCGCGCCTGGGCCTGGCGCGACAACAAATTCTCGGACCGGAAGCAAAATGTCCAGCCACTGCTCTCGGATCTGCGATATTCAACGCAGCATGGCTGCGCCGATGAAAACCGCCGCGGCCAGCACGACGATGGCGGCAATCACCAGCACCGGCCCATATCGGCGCGGCCGGACGTCTGGCTCATCCTTCAGCGGACGCATCGCATTGGCATAGCTCGCCTGGTTGGTAAATTTCGGCGTTTCATGGCGCGCGGCAGGGCTCTTCGGCGGAACGCTACCGGCCGATTCCGCGTCCGTTTCCATGGGAGCCGCAGCCGGATCGATCCCCGGTGTCTTATCCCCTTCGCGCCCGGCCTCGATATCGCCCCGCGCTTGAGCCGGGCTTCGCCCGAGAGGTGCTGCGTCGGTCATCGTCGAGGTCCTTTCAGAGCATCGGCCTCAAGCATTCTAACCTGCGTCTCATTCCAAAGTTCCCCGTTTCAAAGTTCCCCCTTCTTAAAGTTCCAACAAGCGGAAGCCACCTGGGCCTGCTTCCAGGAACAACCGGCGATCGAGCGGGTTGAGCAAGCATCGGGAGAGCAAGATGGACTTGGTGCGCCACGCGCCTACATGCGCGGCAGTTCGACAACGGGCCCCAGCGAGCGCGCATGATCTACTTCACCGCCGACACGCATTTCAGCGACCCGCGCATTTTGCGCATCGACCGCCGCCCGTTCGGCTCGCTGGCGGAGCATGATCGGGCGCTCATTGCGTTCTGGAACGAGACTGTCGGGCCGGACGACGAGGTCTGGCACCTCGGCGATTTTGCCAAGGGCTCGGCGTCCTTCGTGTCGTCGCTGCTGTCGTCTCTTCATGGCAGCAAGCACTTGATCATCGGCAACAACGATGCTGCGGCCACCATTGACGCGACGGGTTGGACCAGCACGCAACACTACAAGGAGCTGACGCTCGACGGCAGCCTGCTGATCCTTTGCCACTATCCTTTTCGCACCTGGACCCAGATCGGCAGGAGGTCGATCGACCTGCATGGCCATTCGCACGGCCGGCTCACCCCGGTCACACGCCAGTATGACGTCGGTGTCGACAGCTGGGATTTTCGTCCGGTCACGCTTCCCACCATCCTCGCCAGCCGCGGCCGCCGGCCGGCGCGGGCAAAACCCGGCTGAAGGCGGCTGACCGCAACCGGAACCTCTGCGGAGCTGAGGCGTTCGAAAAATTGCAAGGCGTAAAGGCAACGGCAATGGCTCAGAAGATCACGACAGGCATGAATGACCGGCCGCGCAATGAAACCATTGGCCAATCCGGCGAAGGCCTGCCGGACGATAGCAGCAGGCCGCTCGAGGTCGACGAAGGCTGGGTCGCCCGGTTGAGAAACAAGCTGCAGGGCAAGCCCCGGCAAGCCGCTCAAACTAACACGGACGAGGTTCCGGCAGGCGTTCCCGGCGCTGGCGAGAACATTTGCCGCCGCTGTGCAGGGTCAGGCATGATTGACGGCCGGACCTGCCCCGAATGCGGCGGAACCGGCAAGGTGACGACGCCGATAGGCTGAGGCTAGAGCAATTCCAGGAAAAGTGTGAAACGGTTTTCCGTCCGGAATTGCGTCAAAAAAGATAGACCGGTTCTGCGTTTCCGTGAAACGATGAACCGTCCAGCACCGGTCAGATCGCCGGCACCCACTTCCAGAACACGCCTTCCTTGCGTTCGGGGTAGTGCTTGAACTCGCATTCGAAGCGCCAACCGTAGTTCTTCGCCGCGGCAAGCGCCTCCTTGCTGACCGGGTTCATGCCCGTTCCCGGCGCAAACCAGTCCTCCAGCAGGTCGTCCGGTATGTAGGCGCCGATCCTCAACGGCAGCTTTTCGAGAATGACATCCATTTCGGGCGGTGCGGGCACGGGGCGCTCCCTTCGGGGTCACGAAGAAGTCGTTCAACGCCAAGCGGGTTCATTCTTTTGTTCATAGTCCTGGAACGCTTTCTGGAGACCGCCGATCACCTCGGCGGACGTCTCGAACATCGCCTTCAGCTGCGGCTCATCGACCTTCTCGATGTCCTCGCGAAGGTGCTGTTTCACCTCCTCCAATTTCTTCTGCATCTTCTGCGTGTGGTGGCGCGGATCGCCGTCGGCAGCGCTTGTCATGATCAATCTCCAATTTGTGATCTCGGAGAACTCGGCCCGGCCTCTGAGGATCGCCAGGCGGGTTTGCAGCGTAAACGGCTTGTCGATAGCTGTGGTTCCCGACTTGCAGCGGTCTTCGTAGGCCTCAGCGCGCCGTTCTCGTTCTCAGCCGTCCGGTAGAGGCGGCCACAGGGCAGGTCGGAGAGGTCGCTTCCAATGAATTCGAGACGCGAGCAGTCGAAACGAGCCTAAATAAAGCTGAGAACTGATGGCGCCTCTGGCCAAGGACGGTAATCCACCACCTATATCCTACGCCGCGTCCGCGATCCATTCGAGCGAGGCGCCATGCGGGTCAGTCCAAGCTACAGGGAAGCCGTTCGCAGACAGGAGGAAGCGGCCGGGCGGCCAGCTTGTTCCGGCGCGTGTTGCGATGGACGGGAAGACGCGAGGGAACTCGTTCGATACCCAATAAGGCGAGAGACGCATCGCCTGCTCGGCGAAAGCTTCTCTGTCACCAGGGTCGGAGACATAGTCGAGGACGGCTGTGTGAAAGATGACGAGTGTAGCGTCGTTTGGCGCTTCGTTGCAGAGTTGCACGAGGTCGCTCCCGCGCAGGTCGCCCTTCACCACCCGAGGCTTGACTGTGGCAGCGATCTTCAGGGCCGCCCGCAGATTGGCGAGCCGTGCTGTCTGTTCCGGCCAGACCAGTGTCTCAAGCCATGCGACTTGCGAGTCGTCCGAAGCATCTATCGGGCTCAGGTCCAATCCCGCCCGCCAGACGACTTGCGGCAAGGCCGTCGGCAATGGCGTTGTTTCGCTGGCGAAGCATCGGAAGACAGGCTGCTCCAAGGCCATCGCGGGTGCGCGGATCACCGTGCGTCCATAGTCATAGCCGTAGAGGTCCGGCATGAGGCAGAGCCCTGCGGATGTCCCGACCTCGATGAGCGCCAGCGGCTGCGGCAACCGCGCCAGGACGGGGAGCAGGGTGGCGCATCTTCCCGGCTCGTTGGTTTGCGTTGAGCGCTCGAGCATGAGCGAGCGGATAGCGTCGGGATTAGCCTGAAGCGCCTGGCGAAACTCGGTCCATCCTGTCGGCGTGCCGAACAGGTGACGCACCGCTGCAAGTAGAAGGTTCGGTTGCCGCTTTAGGTCCGGAAGGGTCGACAGGAAACCGAGCGCCTCCCGATCCCCAGCGACTGCCCGAGCCAACTCCTCGTAGAGCGGCGAGCGACCGCGAGCTTCGGTATCGGCGAAGCGAATATATCGGGCTGAGATCTCGGCCAAGCCCTCCTCGTCCATATCCGCTGATC
The DNA here is from genome assembly GCF_040319905.1 of Mesorhizobium sp. M0833. Classification (NCBI taxonomy): domain Bacteria; kingdom Pseudomonadati; phylum Pseudomonadota; class Alphaproteobacteria; order Hyphomicrobiales; family Phyllobacteriaceae; genus Mesorhizobium; species Mesorhizobium sp. M0833. Next base: position 116,617 of record NZ_JAMYOQ010000005.1, read on the forward strand.
CTCGGTCCTAGCGTCTCATCACAGTACACGATCCACGGATCTTATTGGAGCCAGGCCCGGCGTTTTTGCACAAGCTTGACCCTCCGCGGACTTCCCGCGGTCGCCTACTTAACCGTTGCGCTAGGAGGTTGTACGCAATCCAAAATCTAGGGAACTGTCCGTAATTAGTGGCTCATCCAAGGGGTGCAGTCCACCATGTCTCCGGTATAAACCATTACCCATGTCTCCGGGCCGTACCCTTGAGATTTGGCGCACCCGACAGGATTCGAACCTGTGACCTCTGCCTTCGGAGGGCAGCGCTCTATCCAGCTGAGCTACGGGTGCTTTCAGGATCGGCGATCCGGAAAACGAACCAGCCGGTAAACCGGCCAGCCCCGGCTTCTTAGCGGAAGCCGGGCCGGGCTTCAACGGGCAATCGCGGACGGACTCACGTTGCCGTAGCGGCCGATGGGATAGATACCTGTCCCGTCCGGCGGCCGCGGCTGCTCATGCGGTCACGGTAAGCACCGCCTTGCCGCTGATGCTGCGCTGCCGCAGCGCGTCGAGGGCCCGGCCGACGTCCCGCCACGGCACGGTCAGGACCACGCGCGTTTCGAGCCGGCCGGCTGCGATCAGCGCGAGCAGCGAGGCGATGTCGGCGCCGACCTCCGGACCGGACGTGTAGTAGGCGAAGGTCTGAAGCCGCGCGCCCTCATGACCCGGCACGAACTGGCGGAAGCCGATGGGCGTGAGTTCGCCGCTGCTCGAGCCGAACATGACGACGGTCCCGCCAGGCGCCACCCGTTCGATCGCGTGGGCGAGGCTATCGCCGCCGACCGATTCAGTAATCAGCGAGAACAGTCCTTCGGCCAGCTCGATCGTTTCGACGACCCGCTCGGCTCCGAGGTTGCGGAGATCCGCGGCATGCCGGGAGGCGGCGACCGCCGTCACCGACGCGCCCTGCCGGCTGGCGAGCTGGACCTGGAAACGGCCGACCGCGCCGCTTGCGCCGGTAATCAGGACCCGCTGGCCGGCCAGCTCGCCGCCAAGGCGCAGGGTCCGCAGCGCGGTCGTGCCTGCGACCGGAACAGTGGCGGCGGCAACGAAGCTGACGTCGTCCGGCAGGATGGCAAGGTGGTCGGTTGGAACGGCAACATTTTCGGCCCACCCCGCCTGGTCGACCAGAGCCGCAACGCGGGCGCCGACGGCCGGCCCGGAGCCATCGGCCGCGGCGCGCTCGACAATTCCGGCGACGTCCTGGCCAGGCACCCAGCCGTTCGGGCGGATGTTGAGCAGGCGCAGTTCGCCGCGGTTCAGCGAGACAGCCCGGACCGAGACCAGCGCCTCGTGCGGGGCGGGCTCGGGTTCGTCAAGCTCGGCGAGCTTCAACCCTGTGGCGCTGTCGAGAGAGGTGATTAAAGCCAGCATGGCGTCATGGCTCCTCGGACGTGCCCGGCTTGGCGGGACAGGCGCGGGACGGAGGGTCTCGGAGCCCAGCCGCACGTCGATGCAGCGGGCCGAACAGGCCAAGCCGTCGCCGTCTCCGATGGCCGCTGACGATGCGATCCACCGCCCGGTCTTTCAGTACGACCGCCGCGCGTCCGAACAATCTTTCTCATCGCTTTTGCAGGCTCCTGACTCATTCCGGGTCGGAGCCTATCGACTTTGCCGATGGAATAATTTAGCTATCATGTCACATGATCGCTAAAATCAGTCAAAATGAGACAGCCGCTTCGCTACCCCTGGCCGAATTTCGATCCCGATGACGTCCTTGCACCGGCAATTGCCGTGCGCGTCGACGTTCCCGAGACCAGGGCGGAGGTACCGGACCACCACCACCGCAAAGGGCAACTCGTCTTCGCGCTCGGCGGTGGCGTCACATGTCGCGTCCCCAGCGGGCTGTGGATGGTGCCGCCTCATTGCGCGGTGTGGATTCCGGGTGGCATGCAGCACAGCAACGTCGCGACCGCCAATGCCCGGATTTTTTTCGTCTATATCGAGCCTGGAGCCACCGACCTGCCGGACCGGTGCTGCACGCTTTCGATCTCGGCGTTGCTGCGCGAGCTCATCATCGAGCTGGCGGATCGCGGTGAGGACGATGATAGGAGGGGCGAGCTCCTGACCAGGGTACTGCTATCCGAACTGCCGCGCATGCCTGTCCAGCAGCTACATTTGCCGATCTCGTCCGAGCCGCGCTTGAGGCGCATCGCCGCGGCGCTGGCGGAAGATGCTGCCGACCGCAGCACCCTGGCGGAATGGGCCAATCGCGTCGCGCTCAGCGAGAGCAGTCTCGCACGTCTCGTGGTCAAGGAGACAGGGCTGACCTTCGGGCGCTGGCGCCAGCAATTGCACCTGATCGTCGCGATGCGCGCGCTGGCCTCCGGCGCCAGCGTGCAGCAGGTTTCGGCCGATCTCGGCTATGAATCGGTCACCGCCTTCATCACCATGTTCAAGAAAGCGCTTGGCAAGCCGCCGGCAAAGTATCTCAGCAGTGTCGCGCAAAACGGCGGCTCTGCGTTTGTCGCCTGATGAGCCCCCGATCCGCCGCCCGCCCGGACGTCAACCCTCACTGCTGCTCGGCATACAGCAGCCGCGTCGTCGCATTCGCCGTCGCCGTCGACAGGCTGCGCTGGATCAGCGCCTCGACGTGGTCGTTGCGCTGGCGCGCGCTGTCGGCGCCCATCACCACGATGATCAGCCTGTGCCCGTCCGCATTATAGGAGGTGACGATGTTGAAGCCCGAAGCCCTGATATAGCCGGTCTTGATGCCGTCGACGCCGCGCACCCGGCCGAGCATGTCGTTGTGGCCGCGCACCAGCCTGCCGCGGAACATGAAGTCGCTGTCGGAGAAATAGTGGAAATGCTGCGGGAAGCGGGTGTGCAGCGCCATGCCGAGCACCGCCATGTCACGCGCCGTCGTGTGCTGGTCGCCATCCGGCAGGCCCGAGGCGTTGCGGAAGACGGTGCTGCTCATGCCGATCTGGCGCGCCTTGGCGGTCATCATGCCGGCGAACGCCTCTTCGCTGCCGCCGAGAAATTCGGCAACGGCGACCGCCACGTCATTGGCCGATTTGACGACGATGGCGCGGATCGCCGAATCGACGTCGATCGTCTCGCCGCGCCTGAACCGCAGCTTGGTCGGCGGCTGCCGCGCGGCGTAGTCCGACACCGGAATTTGCGTCTCCTTGCTGATCCGCCCCGACTCCAGCGCCTCGAAAAGAAGGTAGAGCGTCATCATCTTGGTCAGTGACGCCGGATAGCGTGGCGCCGTGGAATTGACCTCGAACAGCGTCTTGCCGGTGCCGGCGTCGATGACCATCGCGGCATATTTCTGCGGCGGCGCCGGCACGGCCAGCACGCTGTCGGGCGGCGCCACCGTCGTGCAGCCGGCGGCAAACAGCAGCAGCGCCAGCACCGCGACGTAATTGTGGATGAGCGAAAAGAAGCGCAAGGCGGACAAGTCGGTTCCGAAGGCAGGCTGTTTCTGAGACGAGGCGAAGCTATCCTACCGCAAAGGCGCAGTCCATTTGGTTAATATCGGTCGGGGCCCTGGATTGATGCCCTGTCCACAGGCCGAACATGGCCGCTGTTCCGAGCCGTCTGGGGAGAATTGCCGGCCATCGCGCTTGCGCAACCGGCGACGAGTGGGCTTTGCTGGCGCCGGCAGAATCGGTAGGTGCACATGGATACGGTCACGATCACGGCAAAAGGCATTTCGGTATCGGTCGATCTTGCCGTCGGCCATCTCGCCGATATGGCGATCGATATCGAGGGCCGCCGGCTGAAGCCGCTGCATCGCGCCCCCTGGGTCGGCGAGCCGCGCGAGACGCTGCCGAAAGACCTGCCCGAAGGGACGGTCCACCTGTCCGGCGATTTCCTCTGCGCGCCGTTCTCGACCAGCGACGTCGAAGCGGCACCTTTGCATGGCTGGCCGGCCAATAGTCGCTGGGACGTCGTCGACAGCGCGGCAACGGTCGATGGCTGGCGCGCCGTCTTGCGGCTGCAGCGCCGGGTCATCGGCGCAACCGTCGACAAGATCCTGATCGTGCGCGACGATCATCCCTTTCTCTATCAGGAACACGTCTTTTCCGGCGGGGCCGGCGCCATTCCGGTCGCCCATCACCCGATGACGGTGATGAAGGCCGGCGGCAGCCTGGCCTTCTCGCCGAAGCGCCTTGCCGCGACGCCGAACGAGCCGCCGGAGCCCGATCCGGCCCGCGGCCGCTCTTTGCTCGCCTACCCGGCGCGCAGCACCGACCTGACGCGCTTTCCCGCCGCCGACGGCGGCACGATCGACCTGACCGCCTATCGCATGGACCAGCTGCGCGAGGACTTCGTCACGCTGGTCGAGGCCGACCATGGCGGACCGGGCTGGACCGCGCTGGCGCGCCAGGCGGAAGCCGACCTCGTGCTGGTGCTGAAGAACCCGGCCGAACTGCCGGTCACCATGCTGTGGGTCAGCAATGGCGGGCGCGACTACGCGCCATGGAGCAGCCGCCACCGCGGCGTGCTCGGCATCGAGGACGGCCGCACCGCCGTCGGCCATGCCGCGTCGCTCGGCGACAACTGGCTGAAGCATGAAGGCGTGGCGACCGCCTTTGCCCTTGCTGAAGGGCGCAGCTTCTCGTTCCGCCATGTCATCGGCGCGCTGCCATGGCCATCCGGCGAGCCGCCGCGCGACGTCACGACCTCGCCGGGCCGCATGCGCATCCTGGCGGCTGACGGTGCCGAGCGCGACATCGGCTTCGACAGCGATTTCCTGCGGATCGGCCAGTCCAGGCCCGATTGAAGGCCTGGCACAAGCCGCGTTTGAAATTTTCGAAAACTGCCGCCAAAATGCGCCAGAACCATCTTAACGGATGCCAATGTCAGAAATCGCCCATCTCGCCGCTACCATTTTCAAGCGCGCCGGCAAGGCGCCGCGCTTTATCGTTGCCATTGCGGGTCCGCCCGGCGCCGGCAAGTCGACATTGTCGGCAGGCTTGCACGACCTGCTGCCGGAAGGCACGGCGGAAGTCGTGCCGATGGACGGGTTCCACTACGATGACGTCGTCCTCGAGCGGCGCGGCCTTCGCCAGCGAAAAGGTGCCCCGGAAACCTTTGATTTTGCCGGCTTCGAAGCGCTGCTGAAGCGCATCCGCGCTGGCGAGCCGGATATCGCCATCCCGGTGTTCGACCGCAGCATGGAGCTGTCGCGCGCCGCCGCTGCGATCATCGCTGCCGAGACCAAATTCATCCTGGTCGAAGGCAATTACCTGCTGCTCGACGAAGAGCCATGGACGCGGCTGGCGCCGCTGTTCGACTACTCCATCTTCGTCGACGTGCCGCGCGCCGAGCTCGAGCGCCGACTGCTCGAGCGATGGCACGAGCACGGCCGGTCCGACCAGGACGCGCGCGCCTGGATTGCTTCCAACGACATGCCGAACATCGATCGCGTGCTTGCCCGTCGGCGGCCCGCCGACCTGGTGGTCGGTGGACAGGCCTGATCTGTAAGGACTGTTCGGCCGGAACCTTAACACTTTCAGGCCGTTATCCCTGACACGGCAATTGTGCCGCATGAGGGAACGGTTCGATGGAGACCATGGCAAGAAAGCCTGCGCCCGCCAAGGGCAGGGCAACACGATCAAAAATCACTCGAGCGAAAACCAGCGCCGGCCCGGCAGGGGCGGCCCGCTCCAAGGATGCGGCAAAGCCCAGCTTTGGCAAGGCGGCGCCGAAAAAGGTGATGCCTGCCGCGGCCAAAGCCGCCGCACCCAAGCCCAAAAGATCGGCAAGCAGCAGAGGATCGATCGCAGGCAGCGCAATGCGCACCGTTAAGGCAACGGCCAATGTCGCCGCCGGTGCCGTGCTTGCGACCGCCAAAGGTGCGGCGTCGCTTGCCGCTTCCGTAGTCGGCAAGGGCGGCTCGAAATCCCGGACCAAGGCAAAATAGCCGGGGCAGTCAGGGTTTTGATCAGGCTCTGGCGGGAATGGTGAGACCCCTCTGCACCGCCGGCCGGGCAAGGCCACGCTTCAGCCATGCGCCCACGCCGGGGAAATCGTCGAAACCGACGAGGTCCCGCGCCTCGTAAAAGCCGATCAGATTGCGCACCCATCCAAGCATCGAAATGTCGGCGATGGTGTAATCGTCGCCCATGATCCAGCTGCGGCCCTTGAGCCTCGTTTCGAGGACGCCGATCAGCCGTCGCGACTCGTCGCGATAACGCTCCAGCGGGCGCTTGTCGGCGATTTGGCGCCCGGCGAATTTGTGGAAGAAACCGACTTGGCCGAACATCGGCCCGATGGAAGCCATCTGGAAGAACACCCACTGGATCGTCTCGTAACGCAGCGTTGCGTCTGCCGGGACCAGCTTGCCGGTCTTGTCGCTGAGATAAAGCAGAATGGCGCCGGATTCGAACAGGCCGATCGGCTTGCCTCCCGGGCCGTCCGGATCGATCATCGCCGGGATCTTGCCGTTCGGGTTCAAAGACAGGAATTCCGGCGTCCAGCTCTCGTTCTTGCCGATGTCGACGGCATGCGGCTCGTAGGGCAGGCCAAGTTCCTCCAGCGCGATCGATATCTTCACCCCGTTCGGCGTCGGAAACGAATAAAGCTGGATGCGGTCGGGGTGGCTCGCCGGCCAGCGCCTGGCGATCGGAAACGCGGACAGATCGGTCATCGAAACTCCTGGTCGGGGACCGCGCCGAGCGGCATGGTCATGGCGGGTCGCAGAGAGTTAGGCGCGACGCCTGGCGCGATCAATACGCGCATGGAAAGTTTCACCGGCCCCGGCGAAGGGCCGCCAGGGGTGTGGTCACACGGCCTTGACCGCCAGCACCGCATTGGTGCCGCCGAAGGCGAAGCTGTTGCTCATTGCAGTGCGCACCGCGCGCTCGCGCGCCACGTTCGGCGTGATGTCGAGGTCGCAGTCGGCGTCGGCTTCCCGGTAATTGGCGGTCGGCGGCACGATGCCTTCGCGGATCGCCATCACGCAGGCGATCATTTCCAGCGCGCCGGATGCGCCGAGGCAGTGGGCATGCATCGATTTGGTCGAGGAGATGGAAAGCTTGTAGGCATGGTCGCCGAACACGCGTTTGATCGCCGCCGTCTCGATCTGGTCGTTGGCCTTGGTGCCGGTGCCATGCGCGTTGAGATAGTCGACGTCCTCCGGATTGAGCCCGGCATCGACGAGGCAGAAGCGCATCGCCGCCTCCGGTCCTTCGATCGTTGGCGCGACGATGTCGGAGGCGTCGGCGGAAAGGCCGACGCCGGCGATTTCGGCAAGGATGGCGGCGCCGCGCGCCATGGCATGCTCATACGTTTCCAGCACCACCATGCCGGCGCCTTCGCCGAGCACGAGCCCTTGGCGGTCGGCCGAAAACGGCCGGCAGGTGTCCGGCGACAATACCCGCAGGGCCTCCCAGCCCTTGAGGATGCCCCAGACCAGCGGCGCATCGGTGCCGCCGGCGACCATGACGTCGGCCCGGCCGAGCCTGATCTGATCGACCGCCGAGGCAATGGCGTGGTTGGATGACGAGCAGGCAGAGGTGATGCCGAACACCGGTCCACGCAGACCAAGATTCATGCTGACATGGCCGGCGGCTGCGCCCGGCATTACTTTCGGTACGGTGAAGATGCCGGCGCGGTTCTTGCCTTCGAGCAGGATGGCGCGATAGTTCTCTTCGATTGCCTCCCAGCCGCAGACGCCGACGCCGACGATGGTGCCCATCCGGTAGGTGTTGGCCGCGTGCGGGTTCAATCCCGCCTGCTGTGCCGCCTCCCGCGCGGCGATCGTCGCCAGAAGGCTGAAGCGGTCCATCGACACGACCTGTTTGCGGTCGATGCCGTGCTCGGGAAGCGCCTTGATTTCGCAGCCGACCTTGACCTTCAGATCATGCAGCAGCGGATTGTCGATCGCGCCGATTGCCGAACGGCCGGCGCGCATCTCATTCCAGATTGCCGGTGCATTGGTGCCGAGGCCGCATAACCCGCCGATGCCCGTGATGACGATGCGCTTGTGCATTCAGTCAGGCTTTTTTCGCGATCAGCGCGCGAACCGCCTCGACCATGTCGCCGACATTCTTCAGATTGCTCCAGGCATCGACCGTGTTCATCTCGATTTCGATGCCATACTCTTCCTCGAGGTCGAAGATGATCTCCGTCAGTTCCAGTGAATGGATGCCAAGGGCGGTCAGTTCGGTACTGGTGGTGATTTCCTCGCCGCCCGGCTCGGCATGAGCCTTGATCTTGGCGATGATATCGTTTGCCAGCTGGTCAGCCATTCGGTTTCTTCCCCAACTCTGTCGTTTCCCGACGCCAACTGATCAGCGCCCCTTTTGTCCTCGATTACGTCGTCATCGTCGCCTTTTACCCCCCGCCAGGCGCCGGTGACCGTACCAAGGTGGCTCCCTCTATAGAAACCGAAACGCTGTCAAGCAACAAGCTATATATCGACAAAGCCGCCGCAGTGCTTAACGTTGGTGTCGTGGACACGATCGCATATAGCTTGACCTCAGTGCCGCCGGCCCAGCGCGTTGCCGGGCTTGCGCGGCTTGGCTGCGACTGGAACGGAGGCCGCACGCGTCTTCGGCGCCTGTACCAGGACGGCTCGGCCAAGATCCGCATGCCGGCAGTCTCGGCCGATCCGCTCGAAGCCGTCCTGATCAACACCGCCGGCGGGCTGACCGGTGGCGACCGTCTCGCCTGGGAGGTCGATGTCGGTGCCGGCGCGTCCGCAACGATAACGACGCAGGCCTGCGAGAAAATCTACCGCGCCGCATCCGACCGCGCCGAAGTGCGGGTGCAATTGAGCGCCGGCGAAGGCGGCCAGATTGCCTGGCTGCCGCAGGAAACCATCGTCTTCGACCGCTCGGCCTTTGCCCGCACGCTTGAGGTGGAGCTTGCCGCCGGAGCCGAGGCGCTGATCCTGGAAGCTACCGTCTTCGGCCGCCTGGCCATGGGTGAACGGGCTTCGCAAGGCCAATTCCATGACCGCTGGCGCGTCCGCCAGGACGGGGCGCTGATTCACGCCGAGGAGTTCCGCATCGGCCCCGACATTGCCGCCACCTTGAATCGTCCGGCGGTTGCCGGTGGCGGCATCGCCGTGGCGACGCTGCTGATGGTGTCGCCGCGGGCAGAAGCTTTGCTCGAGCCGGCCCGGGGCATGGTCACCGGCCAGGGCGGCGTCAGTTTCTGGAGCGTGCGGAAATCTGGCAAGCTTCTTGCTCGGCTGTTCGCCGAGGATGGCTACCAGCTCCGCAAGCGGCTGGTGCCGCTTGTCGAATTGCTCAACGGACGGGCGGGCCTGCCCAAATTATGGTCACTCTGATTTCGATTGTGCCACTGCAGGAAAACGCATGAATCTGACGCCGAGGGAGAAAGACAAGCTGCTGATCGCCATGGCGGCGATCGTGGCCCGCAAGCGGCTCGAACGCGGCGTCAAGCTCAACCATCCGGAAGCGATCGCGCTGATCACCGATTTCGTCGTCGAGGGTGCCCGCGACGGCCGCGCGGTCGCCGAGCTGATGGAGGCCGGCGCCCATGTCGTCACCCGGGCCCAGGTGATGGAAGGCATTGCCGAAATGATCCACGATGTGCAGGTCGAGGCGACGTTTCCAGACGGCACCAAGCTGGTGACCGTGCACGAGCCGATCAGATAACACTGCCAAGGAGAGGAAAATGCTTCAGCTGCGTCCGAACTGCGAATGCTGCGACAAGGATCTGCCGCCCGATGCGACGGACGCGGTGATCTGCACCTTCGAATGCACCTTCTGCGCCGACTGCGCACAAAACATGCTCGGCAGCGCCTGCCCGAATTGCGGCGGCAACTTCTCGGCCCGCCCGATCCGTCCGGCAGCGCTGCTGACGAAATATCCGGCCTCCACCAAGCGCGTCCTCAAGGCAGAAGGCTGCGGTCCGGCCCGCAAGGCGGCGTGAGAGGCATGATGATCTCGAAGATGGAAGCTACGCCGATGATCCCCGCTACGATGAAATGCACGACACTGTCGGCGGCCCTGCTGCTGGCGGCAGCTATGCCGGCCTATGCCCACGTCGGCGTCGGCACGGTTTCGTCCTTCACCGCCGGCTTCTCCCACCCGCTCTCCGGCCTCGATCATATGACGGTGATGATTGCCGTCGGCCTGTGGGCGGCGCTCAGGGGCGGCAAGGCGATCTGGGCATGGCCGCTGGCTTTCGTCGGCGTCATGCTGGCCGGCGGCGCGCTCGGTATGCTGCATGTGCCGATGCCTTTCGTCGAGCCGGCCATATTGGCGTCCGTCGTGGCACTCGGGCTTCTGGTTGCGCTCGCCGTCGATCTTCCCGTCTCGGCCGGCGTCGCCGTCATCGGCCTGTTTGCGCTGTTCCATGGCTACGCCCACGGCACCGAGGTGCCTGAAAATGCCGCTGGGCTTGGCTATACCGCAGGCTTTGCCGTTGCCACCGGGTTGCTCCATGCCGTCGGCATCACGGCTGGTCTCGGCCTCGGCTGGCGCTTCAGTGGGCTTGCCCGCGCCGCTGGCGCCGCCTGTGCCGCGATTGGCGCCGGCCTCGCCTTCGGCATCCTGTGAGGCCGTGATGATCCCCGGCGAAATCATCACGGCAAGCGGCGAGATCGAACTGAACAAGGGACTGCCGACGGTCACCATGAAGGTGGCCAACAGCGGCGACCGGCCGATCCAGGTCGGCAGCCACTATCATTTCTTCGAGACCAATGAAGGACTGAGATTCGATCGCGACAAGGCGCGGGGCATGCGCCTCGACATCGCCGCCGGCACCGCGATGCGCTTCGAGCCCGGCCAGGAGCGCGATGTTACGCTAGTGCCGTTCGGCGGCAAGCGCGAGGTCTACGGATTTCAGCAGAAGATCATGGGCAAGCTGTGAGATCGAAGGCGTCGAGCAGTTTCGGCTCAGCCGGGCGGCTTGGCCGCCGCATAGATGACGACCTTTCCCGAATCGTCGAATTCAACCGCCAGAACGTCCTCGGTCTGCACTCGCCGCGAGTCGATAGCGTTGAACAGCAATGCGTTCGCCTCGATCTCCTTGCGCAGCTCGGCAATGTCGTCCCGATGTTGCCTGACCTTGCTTTCGATCGCCGGCGGCGGGCCGCCTTCGGTGCGCGCTGCGTCGGTAAGAAACACGATATCGACTTTGTCGAGCTTGGATGTCTTTCGCACGGCAGCGATGTTCTCACGCGTGCGGTCGATCGCCGAGCTGACCTTGCCGGCTTCCGCATTTGTCTTGGTCTCCTCCTGGCCGACCTCCGAGCCGACGATCCGGTTGACGGTCTCGGCGCTGTCGAGGCTCTGCGCGTTCAGCGCGGCGTGCGGAATGCTGGCGGCCAGAAACGCGGTCGCGGCAATGCCATGCAGCCATCTGGTGTCGGAGAAGGTGGTGATCGCCATCGCTCGTTCTCAGGGTCCTTTTCGAGGCTTGTGTCAGGGCGACAGGACCGAAACGAAACGTCCCCCGTGAAGGTTCCCTTTGCGAGGCGGCGGGCTGACCGGGCGCCGGCCCGCCGCCTTGTCTCGTCAGCTCGCTTTCTTGGTGATCAGCGTCAGCGCGCCATTGGTGCTCATGCTGGCGGCGATCACCTGCGCCGAGGTGAGCCCCTTGGCTTCGAGTGCGGACTTGACCTGCGGTGTCGCGTCGATCGAGCCGCGCAGTTTCTGCAGATCGGCGTCGCTGCGCTTGGCGATCACCTCGTTGACCTTGGCTTGAGTGTCCGCCGGCAGATCCTTGATGTCGACGACGTTGATCGCCTGGATGGTGGGCGCCTGTGGCTGCGCTCCGGGCGCGGCAGGAGCAGGCGCGGCCGGCGCCGGACTGGGCTGCTGCGCAGGCTGTTGCTGGGCGCTGGCGGCGGTTGCAAGCACCAGCGTGGCGGCGGCTGCCAGAAGGGTCGTTTTGCGCATGGATGTTCCTTTCCATCGATTGGCAAATGGTCGTTTTGGGGTGGCCCGGCCACCTCAAACGCCAAATGGGATCGGAAAGTGTCGCTCAGCGGGTCATTGCGTGACCATAGGATGGCAGCAATGTGGGGCCCGCCTTCGACAAGCGGTTTTTTCGGGCTGTATTTCGGGAGCAATTGCTGATGGCTAAAATCACCCGCGCCGCCTATGCGCAGATGTACGGCCCGACCGTTGGCGACAAAGTCCGGCTCGCCGACACCGAGCTGTTCATCGAGGTCGAAAAGGATCTCACCGTTCACGGCGAGGAGGTGAAATTCGGCGGCGGCAAGGTCATCCGCGACGGCATGGGCCAGAGCCAGGTTTCGCGCGCGCAAGGCGCGGTCGACACCGTCATCACCAATGCGCTGGTCGTCGATGCCACCGCCGGTATCGTCAAGGCCGACATCGGATTGAAGGACGGCCGCATCGCCGCGATCGGCAAGGCCGGCAATCCGGATACCCAAGGCGGCGTCACCATCATCATCGGTCCCGGCACCGAGATCATCGCCGGCGAAGGCAAGATCCTGACCGCCGGCGGCTTCGACGCGCATATCCACTTCATCTGCCCGCAGCAGATCGAGGAAGCGCTGATGTCGGGGATCACCACCATGCTCGGCGGCGGCACCGGCCCGGCGCATGGCACGCTGGCCACCACCTGCACGCCGGGGCCGTGGCATCTGGCGCGCATGATCCAGTCCTTCGATGCCTTCCCGATGAATATCGGCCTGTCGGGCAAGGGCAACGCGTCGCTGCCTGCCGCACTCGAGGAGATGGTGCTCGCCGGCGCCTGCTCGCTGAAGCTGCATGAGGACTGGGGCACGACGCCGGCTGCAATCGACTGCTGCCTGTCGGTCGCCGACGATTACGACGTGCAGGTGATGATCCACACCGACACGCTGAACGAGTCCGGCTTCGTCGAAAACACGGTCGCGGCGATCAAGGGCCGCACCATCCATGCCTTCCACACCGAAGGCGCCGGCGGCGGCCACGCGCCTGACATCATCAAGGTCTGCGGTCTGCCCAACGTCATTCCGTCCTCGACCAATCCGACGCGTCCCTACACGGTCAACACGCTGGCCGAGCACCTCGACATGCTGATAGTCTGTCACCATCTGTCGCCGTCGATCCCCGAAGACATCGCCTTTGCCGAAAGCCGCATCCGCAAGGAAACCATCGCCGCCGAAGACATTCTTCACGACATCGGCGCCTTCTCGATCATCTCGTCGGACAGCCAGGCCATGGGCCGCGTCGGCGAAGTGGCGATCCGCACCTGGCAGACCGCCGACAAGATGAAGCGCCAGCGTGGTTCGCTGCCGCAGGAGACCGGCGACAACGACAATTTCCGCGTCCGCCGCTACATCGCCAAATACACCATCAATCCGGCCATCGCGCATGGCCTGTCGAAGGACATCGGCTCGGTGGCGGTGGGAAAACGCGCCGACCTTGTGCTGTGGAACCCCGCCTTCTTCGGCGTTAAGCCGGACATGGTGCTGATCGGCGGCATGATCGCCGCCGCCCCGATGGGCGATCCCAACGCCTCGATCCCGACGCCGCAGCCGATGCACTACCGGCCGATGTTCGGCGCCTACGGCAAGGCAATGACCAATTCGTCCGTAACTTTCGTTTCGAAGGCAGCGCTGGATTCGGGCCTGCGCGGCAGGCTCGGGGTCGACAAGCAGATGGTGGCGGTCGAGAACACCCGCGGCGGCATCGGCAAGCACTCGATGGTGCTCAACGACGCCACGCCGCATGTCGAGGTCGACCCGGAGACCTATGAGGTCCGCGCCGACGGTGAATTGCTCACCTGCGAGCCGGCCACCGTGCTACCGATGGCGCAACGCTACTTCCTGTTCTGAACCATAGGCGTTAGAACGACCGATGTAGAACATGCCGCGCCAGGCTTATGGACCAGCAACTCTCCTACGCCCACGACATTTTCCCGCATATCCGCATCGTCCTGGGCATGGTGATCGGCCTTGGCGTCACCCGGCTTTTGTCGGGGCTTGCCCGTATCGTCCAGCATCCCGGCCAGTACCGGCTCTATCCCGTGCATCTCGCCTGGGTTGCGTCGGTGCTTTTGATGCTGGTGCATTTCTGGTGGTGGGAGTTCGGCCTGTTCCAGATCGAGAATTGGACCTTCGGCAAATACCTGTTCATCATCTTCTACGCCGTCACGCTGTTCCTGCTCTGCGCGCTGCTGTTTCCGGACTCGATGCTGGACTACACCAGCTATGAGGATTTCTTTTATTCGCGCCGGGCCTGGTTCTTCGGCCTGCTGGCGGCGACCTATCTGCTCGACGTGGTCGACACGCTGCTGAAAGGGCCGGCGCATTTCGCCCATTTCGGCGTTGAATATCTGATCCGCACGCCGGTTTTCGTCGCGCTTTGCGTCATTGCGGTCCTGCTGCGCGACCGCCGCTTTCACATCGCCTTTGTCGCCGGCGCGCTCGTCTATCAGGTATCGTTTATCATGCGGCTCTTCGACACGATCGTTTGAGCGCCATTGGGGCGGCGCACGCGATAGGCTAGGCTTTTGGGAGAGGCAGTTTTTACATGAAGCTCGATATTCGCACCGACTTCACCAAATTCCCGCGCGCCGTCGCCGTCCTGGCCGCAGGCGAAGCCGGAACCACCACGCCATACGACCGGGCGGTGCTTGCCCATGACGAGCGGCATCTGCGCCGTCGTGCCATCGAAACGGCCGGTAGCGACAAGGTGCTGGTCGACCTGCCCGAACCGGTGACGTTGAACCATGGTGACCGGCTGGTGCTGGAGGATGGCCGCCACATCGAGATCATCGCGGCCGAAGAGCCGCTCTACGATATCAGGGGCAGCGACCCGATCCATCTCGCCGAGCTCGCCTGGCACATCGGCAACCGCCATCTCGCCGCCGCCATCGAGGCTAACCGCATCCTCATCCTGCGCGACCATGTCATCAAGGCGATGCTGGAGGGATTGGGCGCCATTGTGAGCGACGTCTCCGAACCGTTCAAGCCGGTGCGCGGCGCCTATTCCGCGCTTGGCGGGCACGGCCATGCCCATGCCGAGGCACATGCGCACAGCCACGCCGAAGCGCATTCCCATAGCCATAGCGATTCGCATTCCCACAGCCATTCGCACGACCATGACCATGACTGACCGGCCTTCCAGCGTTGCCCAGCCTTCCAATATTGCTTTGTTGCGGCTGATGGCGTGGCTGTCGCCTTCCTTCCCGGTCGGCGGCTTTTCCTACAGCCATGGCCTGGAACAAGCCGTGCATGCCGGGCTGGTTGCCGACAGCAAAGACCTCGCCGCGTGGCTGGAAACGCTGGTCGAAATGGGTTCGGGCTGGAATGATGCGGTGCTGTTTGCCGAAAGCTGGCGCAGGGCGCGCGAAACCGGCGATCTCGATGAAATCGTCGCCCTTGCCGAAGCTCTGGCAGGCTCGCGCGAGCGTCATACCGAGACGATGCTGCAGGGCGCCGCTTTCCTGAAAGCAGCCTCCGCCTGGCCGTGCCAGGTGCTGGATCGCCTGCCGACCGAATGTGCCTATTGCGTTGCCGTCGGCGCTGTTGCCGGCGATCACGGCATTTCGCTGCGGGACGCCCTGGCCGCCTTCCTGCAGGCCTTCTTCTCCAACCTTGTTCAGGCCGCGATCCGGCTCGGCGCCGTCGGCCAGACCGGCGCCACCGCGCTGCTCGCCGGCTTCGAGCCGCTTGCCCTGGCTACGTCCGACCGCGCTGCCGGCTCGACCCTCGATGATCTCGGCGGCTGCGCTTTTATCTCCGACATCACGGCGATGAAGCACGAGGCCCAGTATTCGCGGCTGTTCCGCTCATGATCGTCCTCGCTTTCGCCGTCTCGCTCGTCCTGCTGCTGATCACAGCACTGCATGTCTATTGGGGCATTGGCGGCATCTGGCCGGGCAGGGACGCCGCCTCCTGCGCTCGTGCGGTCATCGGCTTTCATGGCGTCGACGAGATGCCGGCACCCTTCGCCAGCTTCGCCGTTGCCGCCTGCCTTGGCCTGGCGACACTGTGGCCGATGGCGCTCGAGGGCATCTTTGCCACGCCGTTTCCCAAAGCCGGGCTTGCCGCCACGTCGCTGCTCATCGCGCTGGTTTTCCTGGCGCGCGGCATTGCCGGCTTCACGCCCTGGTGGCGCCGGCTGACGCCCGAACAGCCTTTCGCGCGGCTCGATCTGCGTTATTATTCGCCGCTGTGCCTGCTGATCGGGCTTGCCTTCGCCATTCTTGCCGTCACGGAGTTCCCCGCATGATATCGCCCAACGGTCCTCTTCGCATCGGCATTGGCGGCCCGGTCGGCTCGGGCAAGACGACGCTTACCGAAAAGCTCTGCAAGGCACTGCGTGACGAGTTTTCGATCGCCGTCGTCACCAACGACATCTACACCAAGGAAGACGCCATGATGCTGGCCAGGTTGCAGGCCCTGCCCGAGGATCGCATCGTCGGCGTCGAGACCGGCGGCTGTCCGCACACCGCCATCCGCGAGGACGCCTCGATCAATCTGCAGGCGATCGCCGAGATGACCAGAAAATTCCCCGATCTCGACATCGTCTTCATCGAATCGGGCGGCGACAATCTCGCCGCCACCTTCTCGCCGGATCTTGCCGACCTGACGCTCTATGTCATCTCGGTTTGCCAGGGCGAGGAGATCCCGAGGAAGGGCGGACCGGCGATCACCCGGTCCGATTTCCTGGTCATCAACAAGAGCGACCTTGCGCCCTATGTGAACGTAAATCTCGACATCATGGAACGCGACGCTGCCCGCATGCGCGGCAAGCGGCCGTTCGGCTTCACCGACCTGTCGCGCGGCAAGGGGCTGCAGGAGGTGATCGATTTCATCGTCGAGCATGGCGGGCTTCGGGTCGGCGCGGCCACCAGCACGGCGGCATAACGGCGCTCGCCTGTACCAAACGAAACCGGTTGCGCGTGTTCCAGCCGCGCGGCATCCTTGCTTCTTTCACGGAGGTTTACGATGAGCATCACGCGCCTGCAGAAGGAAGTGCTGACCAACCTGCCGTTCTATGAGGAGCGCGTCGACCTCGCTTGCGCCTTCCGCTGGACGGCGCGGCTCAACATGCACGAGGCGGTGGCCAATCATTTCTCACTGGCCGTCAACGACGATGGTTCGCAATTCCTGATGAATCCCAACCAGGTGCATTTCTCGCGCATCAAGGCGAGCGATCTGCTTCTGATCGACGCCAACGATCCCGGCACGCTCTCCGGCCCGAATGCGCCCGATCCGACGGCGTGGGGCCTGCATGGTGCCATTCATCGCAATGTGCGTCATGCGCGCTGCGTCATGCATGTCCACTCGATCCACGCCACCGTGCTTGCCTCGCTCGCCGACTCGACGCTTCCGCCGGTCGACCAGAACTCGGCAATCTTCTTCAACCGCCATGTCGTCGACGCTCATTATGGCGGGCTGGCCTTCGAGGAAGAGGGCGAGCGCTGCTCGCAGCTTCTTGTCGACCCGAAGGTCAAGGTGATGGTGATGGGCAACCATGGCGTGCTGGTCATCGGCGACAGCGTCGCCGACACCTTCAACCGCATGTTCTATTTCGAGCGCGCCGCCGAAACCTATATCAAGGCGCTGTGGACCGGGCGGCCGCTGCGGGTACTGTCGGATGAGATCGCCGAAAAGGCGGCAAGGGAACAGGAAGACTATCCCGGCCAGGCCGAACGCCACCTTTCCGAACTGAAGGCGATCCTCGACGAGCAGGAGCCTGCCTACCGGAGTTGAGCGCGGTCCCGCCGGGCCTGGCTTAAAGCCCGAGTTCGGCTCGCAATTCGTCGGCGCTGTTGATGATTATCGCCCCCGGCGGCCCCTCCATGGGCGCTTCTGGCCAGAAGATCGTCTTCATTCCCGCTGCCAGCCCCGCCGTGGCGCCGGTCACGCTGTCGTCGACCGCCACGGCCTCGGCGGGATCGACGTCGGCCAGCCAGGCGGCGCGCAGGAAAGGTTCGGCATGCGGCTTGCCTTCACGCACGTCGTTGCGGCTGACCGTCTTCATGCCGGGATAGACGAGGCCGACGGCGCGCAGATTGGCATCGACGATCAGCCTGTCCGAGTTGGAGACCACCGCTTGCGGTATGCCAACCGCGCGCAGCTCGTTGAAGATCTCGATCGCGCCTCTGCGCGGCGTCAGCGTTTCGGCCATCGGCAGATAGTGATCGTATTTGCGCACGATCCAGTCGTCGAAAGGCAGGTCGAGGCCGAACTCGTCGCGCAGCATTTCGTAGACCGGCCATGCGGCGATGCCGAGCACGCGGTCATGCAGGTCGGCCGGCGGTACGATGCCGACACTGTGCAGCGCCGCGATCAGCGCCGCTTCGTGCAGCGGCTCGCTGTCGACCAGCGTGCCGTCCATATCCCAGAAAACCGCTTTCGGCGTCATGCAAGGCTCCATTCTCAAAAATCCCTTAAAGCGTTTGGCGCGGGAGATAAACCGCGGCGTCCCCGCTAATGCATGTCGCGCAACAGTGTGCAGCGGTTTTGCGACACGGACATGCATAGAAAGCAAGAGTCTAAAGCGCATCGCATAAGCCCGATTGAACGCGACGCGCTTTGGACCGAGATTATGCGACCTCCACAGCCTTGCTGTTGCGACGAGACTGGGTCGACCCGCCACTTCGCTCCAAATACCCAAGTCTCAGCCCTAAGCAATTGCTCTTGCAATAGGCAATTGCGCGCAAGTTCATTCCCTGCGAAACTACGGCGCTCCGCCTCTTATGCCCGGCGGGGTTGGGAGGCAGGAACTTGAATTCGCGGCAGGATAGCGGCGGCAACAGGCTGGACGATGCGGCGCGCGCCGGCTGGCTTTATTACGTTGCCGGCAACACCCAGGACCAGATCGCCGCCACGCTTGGCATCTCTCGCCAGACGGCGCAGCGGCTGGTGTCGCTCGCAGTCTCCGAAGGATTGATCAAGGTGCGCGTCGACCATCCGATCGCCAATTGCCTTGACCTTGCGGCACGGCTGAAATCGCGCTTTGCGCTTGATCTGGTCGAGGTGGTGCCCAGCGACCCTTCCTCTTCCTCCACCGTCATCGGCGTCGCCGAGGCTGCGGCGGCCGAGATCGAACGGCGGCTGCGGTCGCCGACGCCGATCGTCATGGCGATCGGCACCGGCCGCACGCTGAAGGCCGCGATCGAGCAACTGCCGCCGATGGAATGTCCGCAGCACAAGGTGGTGTCGCTGACCGGCAACATCTCGCCGGACGGCTCGGCCGCCTTCTACAACGTCATCTTCACCATGGCCGACAGGGTCAAGGCGCGCTCGTTTCCGATGCCTTTGCCGGTCATCGCCTCCTCGCCGGAGGAGCGCGAGATGCTGCTGAGCCAGCCGATGATCCAGCCGACGCTGGCGCTTGCGGCCGAGGCCGACGTCACCTTTGTCGGCATAGGCGATCTCGGCCCGAAGGCGCCGCTTTACGAGGACGGCTTCATTTCGGAGGGTGAATTAAAGGCGTTGCAGAAGGCCGGCGGCGTCGCCGAGATCGTCGGCTGGGTGTTCGATCGTGACGGCCGTATGATCGAGGGTATTACCAATGATCGGGTGTCGTCGGCACCGCTGCCGTCGCGCGAAAAGTCGCTGGTGATCGCGCTTGCCATGGGCGACCGCAAGCTGCCGGGCATCTTTGCCGCCGTCAACCGGCGGCTGGTCAACGGCCTGATCACCGATGAGCGGACCGCCGCCGCCTTGCTAGCGGGCGCATGATCTCCGAGCCGCTGGCGGTCGGAAACGATCATGTGAAATCGAAACGCATCTGAATCCCTGATAAAAACGAGCGTCACTACTGGTGCCGGCCGCATGGATCGTTGCCGTCGAGAAAGCCCATGTCGCGCTGCAGATGCGGCGGCAGCTCCCGGACGTCGAGATAGGCCCGTTTCCGCGCCGCGTGCCTTGCCAATCCCCGCGCCAGCCGTGAAAACCAGCCATGGGCTGGAGCAAGAAGCAGCTTTTCCTGTATTGTGGTCATGATCGTCAGCCTTCGCTATCTCTAGGCGTAGTTGATCTTCAATACGGAATATCGGTAGGCCCGGCCGGTGCCGCCAATCAAACGTCGATCACTGCCCATAAGGAGGGCTTATGCCGGAGCTCAATTCACGACAGCTGGTTTCGCAGCTTCCTCCGCTTCAGGCGATCCGGGTATTCGAAGCGGTGGCGCGGCATCTCTCGTTCACCAAGGCCGCCCAGGAGCTTGGCATGACGCAGGCGGCGGCAAGCTATCAGATCAAGCTTCTGGAGGAGCGCATCGGTGCGCCCCTGTTCCTGCGCCAGCCAAAACAGATCGTGCTGACCGAACCCGGCCAACGCCTGGCGCCCGCGGTCAGCGAAGCATTCGCGCTGTTGAGCGGCGCCTATGCCGCCGCGCGCACCGGCGCCGACGGCGTGCTTTGCGTTTCGACGCTGCTGACCTTTGCCTCCAATTGGCTGGCCCAGCATCTCGGTTCGTTCCAGGTCGCGCATCCGTCGCTGGCGGTGCGCGTCGATACTTCGAACAGGGTTGTCGACTTTGCCAGAGAGGATATCGACATCGCCATCCGCTCCGGCGGCGGCAACTGGCCGGGCGTCGAGACCCACATGCTTTTCAGGGCCGATTTCACGCCGGTCCTTAGTCCAAAGCTCGCGGCAAGCATCGGCGGCGTCAAGGAGCCGGCCGACCTGCTGCGGCTGCCGATCCTCGACCCGGGCGACATCTGGTGGCGGGACTGGTTTGCCGCCGCCGGCCTGCCGGTCGAGGAACTGGCCAAGCGCCCCGGCACCAGCATGGGCGCGCAGGCCTATGAGGCCAATGCCGCGATTGCCGGCCACGGCGTGGCGATCGTCACCAAGGCGCTGTTCAAGGCCGAACTTGCCGACGGCCGCCTGATCCAGCCCTTTGATCTGGTCGGTGACGACGGCCACGCCTATTGGCTGGTCTATCCGACGGCGCGGCGCAACGTGCCGAAGATCCGCGCCTTCCGCGATTGGATCCTGAGCGAGATCGCTTGCCAATAGGCTGAATCCCAGCAAGCCCGACAGCAAAGCTCCGGGCCCAATCAGCCCGGCTGAAATTCTTCGTCAGACATGCCGCAAACGTCCCGGCTTGTCGCCGCACGAGACCCGGCGTGCTGCGCTGCAGCAACGATTCCGTCTTGACATATTTCATCGCAAGTGAGTAATTGCCCACAGCCAAGGCAAATGCTCATCTTGGTTTATGGGAGGAATTTTGATGAAACTTCGCACGTTCACCCTAGGCCTGTTCTCGGCCAGCGCCCTCGCTTTCGCCGCGCATGCCGAATCCATCACCATCGCCACGGTCAACAATGGCGACATGGTCCGCATGCAGAAGCTGACCGACGACTTCACCGCCAAAAATCCCGACATTCAGCTGCAGTGGGTCACGCTCGAGGAAAACGTCCTGCGCGAGCGCGTCACCACCGACATCGCCACCAAGGGTGGCCAGTACGACGTGATGACCATCGGCACCTATGAGGTGCCGATCTGGGCCAAGCAGAACTGGCTTTTGCCGCTCGACAAGCTCGGTGACGATTATGACGTCAAGGACATCATCCCGGCCATAGCCGGCGGCCTGTCGGTCGACGGCAAGCTCTACGCAGCGCCGTTTTACGGCGAAAGCTCCTTCGTCATGTACCGCAAGGACCTGATGGACAAGGCCGGGCTCAAAATGCCCGATGCACCGACCTGGGACTTCATCAAGCAGGCCGCCGACAAGATGACCGACCGCGCCAACGGCGTGAACGGCGTCTGCCTGCGCGGCAAGGCCGGCTGGGGCGAGAACATGGCCTTCCTGACCGCCATGTCGAACTCCTTCGGCGCGCGCTGGTTCGACGAGAACTGGAAGCCGCAATTCGACCAGCCCGAATGGAAGAACACGCTGCAGTTCTATGTCGACCTGATGAAGGCCGACGGCCCCGAGGGCGCGTCGTCCAACGGCTTCAACGAAAACCTGGCGCTGTTCCAGCAGGGCAAATGCGGCATGTGGATCGATGCTACCGTCGCTGCGTCCTTCGTCTCCGACCCGAAGAACTCGACCGTCGCCGACAAGGTCGGCTATGCGCTGGCCCCGGACAATGGCCTCGGCAAGCGCGGCAATTGGCTGTGGGCCTGGTCGCTGGCCATCCCCGCCGGCACGCAGAAGGCCGACGCCGCTCAAAAGTTCGTTTCCTGGGCGACTTCGAAGCACTATCTCGAACTGGTCGCTTCAAAGGAAGGCTGGGCCAACGTTCCGCCCGGAACGCGCACCTCGCTCTACAACAACCCGGAGTACCAGAAGGCGGCGCCTTTCGCGAAAATGACGCTGGATTCCATCAACGCCGCCGATCCGACGCACCCGACCGTCAAGCCGGTGCCTTATGTCGGCGTCCAGTTCGTCGCCATTCCTGAGTTCCAGGGCCTTGGCACCACCGTCGGCCAGCTCTTCTCGGCGGCCCTTGCCGGCCAGACGAGCGTCGACGACGCCTTGAAGCAGGCACAGGACGCCGCCACCGCGACGATGACCGAGGGCGGGTACATCAAATAAGGCGCCTCCCGGTGCCGGTTGCCCATGGCAGCCGGCACGGGCCGCCCGAATCCCAGTTCGGGCGGCCAATTTTACGCCGCTGAAAAACTTGGCCGACCTCGAAGGGTGACCGTCATGGCTACTCAGCAGACCCGTTCGCTTGCCCGCTTCATGATGGCGCCATCCGTGGTGCTGCTGCTGGTTTGGATGATTGTGCCGCTGGCATTCACGCTGTGGTTCTCCTTCCAGCAGTACAACCCGCTCAATCCGATGCGCGACGGCTTCGTCGGGTTTTCGAATTACGCGCTGTTCTATTCCAACCCGGCATTCCTGCAGTCGATCCTCAACACGCTCACCATCGTCGTCAGCGTGCTTTTGATCACGGTGATCGGCGGCATCCTGCTGGCCCTTCTGCTCGACCAGCCGATGTGGGGACAAGGCATCGTCCGCATCCTCGTCATCTCGCCGTTCTTCGTCATGCCGCCGGTGGCGGCACTTGTCTGGAAGAACATGATCATGCATCCGCAATACGGCGTCTTCGCCGATATTGCGCGTTTCTTCGGCGGGCAGCCGATCGACTGGTTCGGGCAGCACCCGCTCCTGGCGATCATCATCATCGTCGCCTGGCAGTGGCTGCCGTTTGCGACGCTGATCCTGTTGACCGCGCTTCAGTCGCTCGACGGCGAGCAGAAGGAAGCCGCCGAAATGGACGGCGCCGGCTTCATCAGCCGCTTCATCTATTTGACGCTGCCGCATATGTCGCGCGCCATAACCGTCGTCATCCTGATCCAGACGATCTTCCTGCTGTCGGTCTATGCCGAGATCCTGGTCACCACCAATGGCGGCCCGGGTTATGCCTCCACCAACCTGCCCTTCCTCGTCTACCAGAAGGCATTGCTGGAGTTCAAAATCGGCCAGGCGTCCGCCGGCGGCATCATCGCCGTCATTCTCGCCAACATCGTCGCCTTCTTCGCCATGCGCGCCGTCGGCAAGAACCTGGACAAATAAGGGAGGATAAGATGGCACGTGCAGTCACCACCCGGCACAAGACGATTGCGACCGCGGCCGCCTGGATCGTCGCCCTGCTGATCTTCTTCCCGATCCTCTATACGATCATCACCTCGTTCAAGTCGGAGCAGGAGGCCATCCAGGGCTTCAACCTGTTCCCGTCGGGAACCATGGAGAGCTATTCCGAGGTCCAGGCGCAGAACGGCTATTTCAAATTCTTCCTCAACTCGGTGTTCCTCTCGGTCGGCTCGACCGTCCTGGCTCTGCTCGTCGCCATACCGGCGGCATGGTCGATGGCGTTTTCGCCGGGCAAACGCACCAAGGACATCCTGATGTGGATGCTTTCCACCAAGATGATGCCGGCCGTCGCCGTGCTGTTTCCGATCTATCTGATCTTCCGCGACACCGGATTGCTCGACAGCCGCATCGGCCTGATGGTCATGCTGATGCTGATCAACCTGCCGATCGTGGTCTGGATGCTCTACACCTATTTTCGCGAGATCCCTGGCGAGATCCTGGAAGCGGCGCGCATGGACGGCGCATCGCTGTGGAACGAGATAATCTACGTGCTGACGCCGATGGCGGTGCCCGGCATCGCCTCGACCATGCTGCTCAACATCATTCTCGCCTGGAACGAGGCGTTCTGGACGATCCGGCTGACCACCACCGAGGCAGCGCCGCTCACCGCTTTCATCAGCTCCTTCTCCAGCCCGCAGGGGCTGTTCTGGGCCAAGCTTTCGGCCGCCTCGACGCTGGCGATCGCGCCGATCCTGATCATGGGCTGGTTCAGCCAGAAGCAGCTGGTCCGAGGCCTGACATTCGGTGCGGTAAAGTAGCGGGCATCGCCTGACGCAAAACGAAAAGATAGCCCTTCGGGGGAGGAAACCATGGGAAACATCACGCTCAAGAACGTCTCCAAATCCTTTGGGGCGACGTCCATCATCCCCGGCCTCGACCTGGTCATCGAGGACGGAGAGTTCGTCGTCTTCGTCGGTCCGTCGGGCTGCGGCAAATCCACCCTGTTGCGTCTGATCGCCGGTCTGGAGGATACCAGCGGCGGCACCATCATCATCGATGGCCGCGACGTCACCGGCGAGGCGCCGGCCAAGCGTAAGCTGGCCATGGTGTTCCAGTCCTATGCGCTCTACCCGCACATGACGGTGGCCAAGAACATCGCCTTCCCGCTGAAGATGGCGGGCGAGGACCAGGCGACCATCGACAAGAAGGTGAAGGACGCCGCGCGGATCCTGAACCTCACCAACTACCTCGACCGCCGCCCCGGCCAGCTCTCCGGCGGCCAGCGGCAGCGTGTCGCCATCGGCCGCGCCATCGTCCGCCAGCCATCGGCCTTCCTGTTCGACGAACCGTTGTCCAATCTCGACGCGGCGCTGCGCGGCACCATGCGGCTGGAGATCAGTGAACTGCACCACCAGCTCCAGACCACCATGGTCTACGTCACCCACGACCAGATCGAGGCGATGACCATGGCCGACAAGATCGTCGTGCTCAATGCCGGCAATATCGAGCAGGTCGGCTCGCCGATGGAGCTCTACAAGACGCCGAAGAATCTGTTCGTCGCCGGTTTCATAGGTTCGCCGAAGATGAACCTGATCGAAGGCGCGCCGGCCGCCAAATATGGCGCAAAGACAGTCGGCATCCGCCCGGAGCATATGAACATTTCGAAGACGTCAGGCGACTGGAAGGCGACGGTCGGCGTTGCCGAGCATCTCGGCTCCGACACGTTCTTGCACGTCCAGGCGGACGGCGTCGGGCAGCTGACGGTGCGTGCCGACGGCGAATTGGCCGCCCATCACGGCGACACGATCTATCTGACGCCGGACAAGGCCAAGCTGCATCGTTTCGGCGGCGATGGGAAGGCGATGCTGCAATGAGGCTCCGGGGTAAATCGGCGCTGATCACCGGATCGGCGCGCGGCATCGGCAGGGCGTTCGCCGAAGCCTACATGCGAGAGGGGGCGACCGTCGCCATCGGCGACATCAATCTCGAGGCTGCCGAGAAGACGGCTTCCGAAATCGGTGGCAATGCCTACGCGGTGACGCTGGACGTCACCGATCTCTCGTCGATCGATGCGGCCGTCAAGGCGGTCGAAGCCAGGGCCGGCAGCCTCGATATCCTGATCAACAATGCCGCCCTGTTCGACCTGGCGCCGATCGTCGAGATCACCAAGACAAGCTACGACAAATTGTTTTCGGTCAACGTCGCCGGCACGCTGTTTACATTGCAGGCCGCCGCCCGTTCTATGATTGCCCGCGGCAAGGGCGGCAAGATCATCAACATGGCAAGCCAGGCCGGGCGCCGCGGCGAGGCGCTGGTCGCCGTTTATTGCGCCACCAAGGCGGCGGTCATCTCGCTCACCCAGTCGGCAGGGCTCGACCTGATCAAACACGGCATCAATGTCAACGCGATAGCACCGGGGGTCGTCGACGGCGAGCACTGGGATCATGTCGATGCCTTGTTCGCCAAGTTCGAGAACCGGCCGAGGGGCGAGAAGAAGAGACTGGTCGGCGAAGCCGTGCCTTATGGCCGCATGGGCACGGCGCAAGACCTCACCGGCATGGCGGTGTTCCTGGCCAGCGATGAGGCCGAATACATCGTCGCCCAGACCTACAATGTCGATGGCGGCCAGTGGATGAGTTGAGGGGGCGAAGGCGCTCTTCTCCCCGTCTCCTCCACGGGGGGAAGAGCCGTCCCGCTAAAGGGTAAAGCAGATGACCGTGAAACTCTCTTCTTCCATCCTGGGCAAGCTGCCGCCCAAGGTCGCCGGCCCGAAATACGATCGCGCCGCGCTTAAGGCCGGCATCGTGCATTTCGGCGTCGGCAATTTCCATCGCTCGCACCAGGCCGTCTACCTCGACGATCTGTTCAACTCGGGGGTTGGCCACGACTGGGCTATTGTCGGCGCCGGCGTCTTCGAGGGCGAGAAGGTCGGCCGCGGCAAGCTGCAGGAGCAGGACTGGCTGACCACCGTGGTCGAGCAGGACAGCGGCCATATGAGCGCGCGTGTCACCGGCGTCATGATCGACTTCCTGGTGCCTGGCGACGCGATCGCAATCGTCGAGCGGCTTGCCGATCCGGCGATCAAGATCGTTTCCCTGACCATCACCGAGGGCGGCTATTTCATCGATCCGGCTTCTGGCGTCTTCAATCCGACACATCCCGACATCGTTGCAGACGCTGAGCCGGGGGCGACGCCGAAGACCGTCTTCGGCCTCATCCTCGCCGGGCTGCTACGCCGCCGCGCCGACGGTATCGTGCCCTTCACCGTCATGTCCTGCGACAACATCCCCCATAACGGCCATGTCACCTCAGATGGCGTCATCGGCCTTGCGCGGCTGATCGACGAAGGTTTGGCAAACTGGGTGAGCGAGAAGGTTGCCTTTCCCAATGGCATGGTCGATCGCATCACGCCGGCCACCACCGACCGCGAGCGCGGCATTCTCGCCAGCGAGTTCGGCCTCGACGACAATTGGCCGGTGTTTTGCGAACCGTTCAAGCAGTGGGTGCTGGAGGACCGTTTCACCGACGGCCGCCCGCCGCTGGAAAAGGTCGGCGTGCAGTTCGTCAGCGACGTCGCGCCCTATGAGCTGATGAAGATCCGCATTCTCAATGGCGGCCATGCGACCATCGCCTATCCGGCCGGGCTGATGGACATCCATTTCGTCCATGAGGCGATGCAGGAGCCACTGGTACGCGGCTTCCTCGACAAGCTCGAGCATAATGAAATCATCCCGACCGTGCCGCCGGTTCCGGACACCGACCTCGACGATTACTACCAGCTCATTGAGCACCGCTTCTCCAATCCGAAGATCGGCGACACCATACGCCGGCTTTGCCTCGACGGCTCCAACCGCCAGCCGAAATTCATCATTCCGACGATCGCCGACCGGCTGAAGGCTGGCAAGAGCGTCACCGGCCTGGCGCTGGAATCTGCGCTCTGGTGTCGCTACTGCTTCGGCACGACGGATTCCGGTGCCGTCACCGAGCCCAACGACCCTAACTGGGGCCGGTTGCAGGCGACGGCCAAGGCGGCCAGGGACATGCCTGGCGCCTGGCTTGCCATGGAGGACATCTATGGCGATGTCGGCCGCTCGCCGCCCTTCGCCGAAGCGTTCGCCCATGCGCTCAAATCGCTGTGGGCGGACGGCGCGCGCGCGACACTGACGCGCTATCTCGCCGGCGACCTCTGAAGCCGATCCAGCGCGATGACGCCTGAACTGGTCATTTTCGACTGTGACGGCGTGCTGGTGGACAGTGAGATGCTGTCCGTCTCGGCATTGCTGGAGATGATCGCGCTTGCCGGCGGCAACGTCAGCGAGGACATTGCCTACGAGCACTTCCTCGGCAAGAGCATGAAGAGCGTCCGCGAAATCCTCGCAAGCGACTTCGGGCTCGATCTCACCGACCAGCATCTGACCGAGATGCGCTCCGAACTGATGCGCAAGTTCCGCCAGGAGCTGAAACCGATGCCAGGCATCGCACAGGTCCTGCCGAAGCTCGGCGTGCCGTGCTGCGTCGCCTCCTCCGGCACGCTGGAGCGCATCCGCTATGCGCTCGAGGTTACGGGGCTGCTTGGGCTGCTGGAGCCGCATCTGTTCAGCGCTGCCATGGTGGCGCGGGGCAAACCGGCGCCCGATCTCTTTCTCCATGCAGCAGATAAAATGAGAGCGGCCCCGCGAAACTGCCTCGTCGTCGAGGACAGCCCGGCCGGCATCGAAGCGGCGCGGGCGGCCGGCATGCGCGTCCTTGCCTTCACCGGCGGCTCGCACACCGGCAACCCGGCCTTGAAAGCTCGGCTTGCGTCGAGTGAGCCGGACTTTATATTCGCTGACATGCTGCAATTGCCCGATCTGATTGCAGGCCTGGGAGCGAGAGCAAGAACACCTTGACCAACAGTTTCGTTTGCGCGGTCGATGTCGGCACCGGAAGCGCCCGTGCCGGCATTCTCGACACCGGTGGCGCCTTGCTCGGCCGCGCCGAGCACCCGATCGCCATGCAACAGCCGAAGGCCGATCACGCCGAACACGATTCGCAGGATATCTGGTCGGCGGTGTGCAGTGCCGTGCGTGCTGCCCGCGAAAAGGCGCGCGTGAAGGCTGAGGATATCGTCGGCATCTCTTTTGACGCCACCTGCTCGCTGGTGGTGCGGGACCGGCATGGCGGCCAGCTCAGCGTGTCCGTTACAGGCGGAAGGCGCTGGGACACCATCGTCTGGCTCGACCATCGCGCAATTGCCGAGGCCGATGAATGCACCGAAAGCGGCCACGCCGTGCTCGACTATATCGGCGGCGTCATGTCGCCGGAAATGGAAACGCCGAAGCTGATGTGGCTGAAGCGCAACTTGCCCGGAACATGGAACGAAGCCGGCTACCTGTTCGACCTCACCGACTTCCTCACCTGGAAGGCGACCGGCTCGCTCGCTCGTTCGCAATGCACGCTGACCGCCAAATGGACCTATCTGGCCCATGAAGCGACCGGCTGGCGGCGCGACTTCTTCGAAGCGGTCGGGCTCGGCGACCTTTTCGAGCACGGCAATTTGCCGGACAAGGCGAGCCCGGTCGGCGCAGATATCGGTCCGCTCAGCGCGCAAGCCGCGGCGGAGCTTGGCCTCACCGGAAAATGCCGGGTCGGCGCCGGCGTCATCGATGCCTATGCCGGCGCGCTCGGCGTGCTCGGCGGTTTCGCCGGTGACGCGACGAACATCGGCCGCCATCTGGCCCTGATTGCCGGTACGTCGAGTTGCGTCATGGCGATGTCGCCAGATCCGCAGCCTTTCGCCGGTGTCTGGGGGCCATATTATGGCGCAGCCCTTCCCGGCCTTTGGCTGTCGGAAGGCGGCCAGTCGGCCACCGGAGCGCTGCTCGATCACATTATCCGCTGGCATGGCGCCGGCGGCGAGCCGGATGCCGTCATGCATGCCAGGATCGCCCGCCGCGTCGCCGAGCTGCGCGCCGCCGAGGGTGGCAACCTCGCCGCAAGGCTGCATGTATTGCCGGATTTCCATGGCAACCGCTCGCCGCTTGCCGACCCGCATGCCGTCGGCGTCATCAGCGGACTGACACTGGATTCCTCCTTCGACAGCCTGTGCAAGCTTTACTGGCGCACCGCCGTCAGCATCGCGCTTGGCGTCCGCCATGTGCTGGAAGCACTGAACGAGAACGGCTATCTGATCGACACGCTGCACGTCACCGGCGGCCACACCAAGAACCCGCTGTTGATGGAACTCTATGCCGACGCCACCGGCTGCACGGTGGTCGAGCCGCTGGCGGACGAGGCGGTGCTGCTCGGCACCGGCATGATTGCCGCCACCGCGGCCAGGCTTTTTCCCGATTTGAATGCCGCCTGCGTCGCCATGCAGCAAGGCGGCAGGACGCGAGAGCCCAATCCGGCTGCCGCCGGCCGGTTCGACCGCGACTACCGCGTGTTCCTCGAAATGCACAGGCAAAGGCGGGCGCTGGACGCGATCATATAGGTCCAACGGCTTTCACGCGCTATCGCTGGTTCCAACGCCGAACAACCGGCTCGTCGAGATCATGCTCATAGCCGAGCACGCTTATGCTGGCGGTATCCAGCACGAACAGCGCGCCGGCTTGCGGCGGCAGGCCGAGCCAGCGCGCAGCCAGCACTCGCAGGAAATGCGAGCTTGAAAACACCAGGATGTTGCCGTTGGCCTGGCGCAGCTGGCTGACGATGCGGTCCGCCCTCGAGCCGACATCTGCGGCTGATTCGCCCCTCGGGCAACCGTCGCGAAAGAGACGCCAGCCTGGACGTTCGGCAAGGATTTGCCTGGTGGTCAATCCCTCATAGGCGCCATAATCCCACTCCGCCAGATCGTCCTTCTTTACGCCCGAAGAGCCGAAGCCGGCCAGCGCACAGGTGTTGAAGGCGCGCTGCGACGGGCTCGACCACACCGCCGAGAAGGACAGGCCCTTTAGCCGCTCAGTGACCCGCCTCGCAGCGTCTTCGCCGGCCGGCGTCAGCGGTATGTCGGTCCGGCCGGTATGCTTTCCGGACGCACTCCATTCCGTCTCGCCATGCCGAACCAGATAGATTTCGGGAAACGCGCTCATCAGGGTGCCTTTCAAATGAATCCACCGTGACCATAGCGGCTTCCAGCCTCTCCAACAGCCTGCATTGAGCTGACTGGCTTAACCCTTTCGCAAGTCAGCCCCTTGCCACCGGTGCCTATTTCATAGACAAACCCGTCGTAATGCGGAATCCGGCCGATCGTGGCCGTTTCCGCGCTGAGACGCGGCTTCCGGCCCTTGCCGACGTGCCGCAATCGGATAGGCGGAAAACTGGAATGTCTGCGATCGAAGCCGACGCTCGCGCGCCGGAAAACCTTTGGCGTCGGGAAATCAGGGCGATGCTGGCGCTCGCCTGGCCGATGGTGCTGACCAATCTCGGCCAGACCGCGATGACCGCTACCGACGTCATGATGATGGGGCGGCTGGGGCCGGACACGCTGGCCAGCGGCGCGCTTGGCGCCAACCTCTATTTCATGCCGCTGATCTTTGGACTTGGCCTGATGCTGGCGACCTCGCCGATGATGGCGACCGAGCTCGGCCGTCGCCGCCACTCGGTGCGCGACCTGCGCCGCACCGTGCGCCAGGGTCTGTGGCTGGCGATCCTCATCTGCCTTCCGATATGGGCCCTTCTCTGGCACGGCGAGAGCGTGCTGCTGGCCATGGGTCAGGAGCCTGCGCTGGCGCACCAGGCGGGTATCTATCTGCGCTGGCTCGAATGGGCGGTGCTGCCCTTTTTCGGCTACATCGTCCTGCGCTCGTTCATTTCGGCGCTGGAGCGGCCGGGCTGGGCACTGATCATCGTTTTCGTTGCCGTCGCCTGCAATGCCTTCTTCAACTGGCTGTTCATGTTCGGCAATCTCGGCATCCAATCGATGGGCATCGCCGGCTCCGGCCTTGCCACCACTCTGTCCAGTACGCTGATGTTCGCCGGCATGGCGACGGTGGTGATGCTTGAGAAGAAGTTCCGGCGCTATCGTCTGTTCGGACGCTTCTGGCGCGCCGATTGGCCGCGCTTCAAGGGCCTGCTGCGGCTCGGCCTGCCGATCGCCGGCCTGCTGGCGTTCGAGGTGACGATCTTCAACGCGGCGGCCTTTCTCATGGGCCTGATCGATGCGGCTTCGCTTGCCGCCCATGCGATCGCCATCCAGATCGCCTCGGTCACCTTCATGGTGCCGCTCGGCCTCAACCAGGCGGTGACGGTGCGCGTCGGGCTCGCCCACGGCGCCGGCAATCCGGAAGGTGTCAGCCGGGCTGGCTGGACCGCCTATGTCGTCGGTGTCTCCTTCATGGCGCTGATGGGGCTGGTGATGATCTTGTGGCCGCATCTCTTGATCGGCGCCTTCATCGATGTGGGCAATCCGGCTAATGCCGAGGTGGTGGCGCTTGCCGTGTCGTTCCTCGCTTTTGCCGCGCTGTTCCAGGTTTTTGACGGCGCGCAGGCGGTAGCCAGCGGCATGCTGCGCGGGCTGCACGACACCAAGGTGCCGATGATCTACGCCGCGATCGGCTATTGGGGCATCGGCCTGCCGCTCGGCGTGCTGCTCGCCTTCCGTTTCGGCTTCCATGGCGTCGGCATCTGGATCGGCCTGTCGTCGGGACTGGCGGTGGTTGCTGCACTCCTGCTGGCGCGCTGGCTGAGGCGCGACAGAATCGCGCCGCCGCTGGCGTTCGGGCGTTGAATTGCTGGTCGCCCGGCTCAGCGGGCCGCCGCCCGCTGCTCGAGCGAACGTGCGTATTGCGTTAGCGGGAAACACATGACGAAGAAGATCAGCGCTACCAGCCCATAGACTTTGAACGGTTCGAAGGTCGCATTGTTGATCGCGTTGGATGTCCTCACCAGCTCCTCGAAACCGATGATCGAGGTCAGCGCGGTCGACTTGATCAGCTGCACCAGGAAGCCGACGGTCGGCGCGCGGGTGATCGAAAACGCCTGCGGCAGGATGATCAGCCTGAGCTCCTGCAGGTAGTGCAGGCCGAGGCTGGCGCCGGCGTCCCATTGGCCGGGCGGCAGCGCATCGACGCCGCCGCGCCAGATCTCGGCGAGATAGGCGCTGGCGAAGAAGGTCAGGCCAAGCACCGCCGCGGTCCACGACTCGATGCGCAAGCCAAGCATCGGCAAGCCGAAGAACATCAGGAAGAGCTGCATCAGCAGCGGTGTGCCCTGGAAAAGCGCGATGTAGCCGGAGGCAAGCCGCCGCGCCCATTTATTCTTGGCGATCCGGAAGAACAGCACGACCATACCAACCACGGCGCCGCCGACAAAGGCGGCCAACGACAAGAGCACCGTCCAGCGCGCGGCCAGTAGCAGGTTGCGCAGAATGTCCCAGAAGGTGAATTCGATCATGACACGCCGGCTCCAAGAAGCCGGCGGCCGCCGCCGACCAGCAGCCGGCGCAGCCCAATCGACAGGGCGAGATAGACCATCGTCACCACGAAATAGGTCTCGAAAGCCCGGAACGTGCGCGCCTGCAGCATGTCGGCTTCATAGGTCAGCTCGCGCACCGCGATCTGCGACACCACGGCGGATTCCAGCATCATGATGACGATCTGGCTGGTCAGCGCCGGATAGATCACCTTGAGCGCCTGCGGCAGCACGATCTTGATGAAGACCTGGCGTGGCCTGAGCCCAAGCGCCAGTGCCGCTTCCGTCTGCCCGGGCGGCACCGCGTCGAGCCCGGCGCCAACGATCTCGATCGTGTAGGCGGCCATGTTGAGCGTCATCGCCAACATGGCCGCCAGCACCGGATCGAGCCTGACGCCGATGCTGGGCAGCCCGAAGAAGATGAAGAACAGCTGCACCAGGAACGGCGTGTTGCGGATCACCTCGACATACCAGCCGATCGCCCGCTTGAGCAGCAGCGGACCGTTCCGCCGCCCTGCCGCGCCGAGGATGCTGAGCAACGTTCCCGCCAGCGTGGTCACAGCGATCAGCAGGATCGTCGTGGCCGCGCCGCGCGCGATCGCCCCTGTCGCCCCGGCAAGCCAGCCGAAGTCGAGGCTATAGGTCACTGGCCGTCAATCCTTGAGATTGGCGGGATCGAGCGGTGTCTTCAGCCAGGCCTTCGAGCTTTCGTCCAGTTTGCCGTCGGCCAGCATCTTGGCGACCGCATCGTTGACCGCTTGTTTGAGGCGGTCTTCCTTCTTGTTGAGCCCGATATGCGAGGGCGAGGTGAGAAGCTGGAATTTCTGCTCCGGCTTCAGTTCCTCCTGGCGAGCCAGCACCTGGGCGCCGACATCGTTGCCGACCACCATCAGTTGGGTCTGGCCCGAGATGAACGCCTGGATGACGGAATTATAGTTGTCGAAACGGCGGATGTCGGCCGAGGCGGGTGCCGCCTCGGTCAGCGAGGTGTCCTCCAGCGTGCCGCGATTGACGGCGATCGACTTGTCGGCAAGGTCTTCCTTGCCTTTGACCGAGAGTGCTGCCGGGCCGATGACGGCGATGTAGTAGGGTGCGTAGGCGGCGGCGAAATCGATCACCTGCTCAGGCTCCTTGGAGTAGCCGACGCTCATCAGCAGGTCGACGCGCTTGTCGGTCAGGTACGGAATGCGGTTCTGGCCGGTCACGCTGACCAGGTTGAGCTTGACCTTGAGCTGGTCGGCGATGGATTGCGCCACGTCGATGTCGTAGCCCTTGATGCTCATGTCGGCGCTGGCCGAGGAGAAGGGCGGGAAGTCGGAAAAGATGCCGACATTGATGGCACCGGCCTTGGCGATGTCGTCGATGGCGTCGG
The DNA here is from genome assembly GCF_040319905.1 of Mesorhizobium sp. M0833. Taxonomy (NCBI): domain Bacteria; kingdom Pseudomonadati; phylum Pseudomonadota; class Alphaproteobacteria; order Hyphomicrobiales; family Phyllobacteriaceae; genus Mesorhizobium; species Mesorhizobium sp. M0833. The sequence continues at coordinate 150,817 of NZ_JAMYOQ010000005.1, forward strand.
CATTGGCGGCCTGGGTGGTGAAAGCAAGACCGGTCGCGCCGAACATCAGCACGGCGACGATGGATGATTTGAGCTTCATGTGAAGTGTCATTGTCATTCCCCTGCTGGAAGCTTGTTTGTTGAATGCAACCGCCGGCTCCAGCGCGGCGGTCGCCTTTGGATTCTCTAGTGGACCATGATCTTTTCCGAAAACCGGTTCCCACTTTCGGGATCATGGTCGAGCTGCGTCAGCCTGCCCTGCCGGCAATCGCCGGGCTGAACACCATCAGGCTGAGGATCTCGAACAGCACCTGCGCGCCGGCATGCGCCGTGTTGGTGGTCGCGTCATATTGCGGCGCCACCTCGACGACGTCGCCGCCGACGATGTTGAGGCCCTTCAGGCCGCGCAGCAGCTCGAGCACTTCCCGCGTCGTCAGCCCGCCGACCTCCGGCGTGCCGGTGCCCGGTGCGAAGGCCGGATCGATGCTGTCGATGTCGAAGGAGACATAGGTCGGGCCGTCGCCGACTATCCTGCGCGCCTTCTCGATAATGGCGGGAATGCCGAGGCCGGTCACCTCTTCAGCATGCACCACGGTCATGCCGGACTCATAGGTGAACTCCCACAGATATTCGGCCGAGCCGCGAATGCCGATCTGGATGGTGCGGCTCGGGTCGAGCACGCCGTCCAGCACCGCGTTGCGGAACGGCCCGCCATGGTGGAACTTGGTCATGTCGAACAGGCCGCTGGTGTCGCAGTGGGCGTCGATATGGATCATGCCCACCGGCGCCTTCTTGCCGACAGCCTTCAGGATCGGGTGGCTGATCGAATGATCGCCGCCGACTGAAAGCGGAAGGACGCCGGCGTCGACGATCTGGTTGGTGCGGCGTTCGATGTCGTCATGGCTGGTCTCCAGCCGGTAGCGGCTCTGGAACGGCACGTCGCCGATGTCGGCGACCTTCAGCTCATGCGTCGGCGCGCATTCCAGCAAATGATTGTAGGGGCCGATGCGCTCGATGGCGCGCAACGCCCGTGGCCCGAAACGGGCGCCCGGCCGGTTGGTGACGCCAAGATCCATCGGCACGCCGATCATTGCCACCTGCAGATCGCCGAAATCCGGATTGTCGGCGGCGATCTCACGATAAGGCGCCGCGAGGAAGGTCGGGATGCCGGAATAGGGCGCCAGCCGCGTGCCGGTCTTGGAGAAAATCTTGTCGGCGACACGCTGGAATTTCGGGTCGAACATTTCGCCGCCATGGCTCTCGCCATATTTGCGGCGCAACGCTTCGAGCTTGCCGCGGTCGTAACCCATGTCGGTCCTCCATGGCTGGTGCGGTGCGCGGGCGGCGGCCTCGATAGCCGCAGCCGCCGGCTGTCTGCGGATTTCACGTCTTGATGCAATGCCTGGGCAAAGTGTCCTGTAGCTGCATTGAAAAATCAATTGATATTGTTAGGGTGTTCGCTGTGAGAAAATCTCACAGAGCTCAGGTTCCAAATGGCCAAGCGTTTGCCACCGCTCAACCCGCTGCGCGCCTTCGAGGCGACGGCGCGCCATGCCTCACTGAGCAAGGCGGCGGCCGAGCTGAACGTCACCCACGGCGCCATCAGTCATCAGATCAAGGCGCTCGAGCAATCATTGGGCGTCAAGCTGTTCGAGCGTGCCGGCCAGCGGGTGAAGCTGACGCCGCACGGCGCCGAGTTGCTGCCGGCGGTGTCGACCGCCTTCGACGGCATTGCCGCCGCCACGCAGCGCATGACACGGCCGGCCAGCACCGGCGCGCTGTCGGTATCGTGCGTGCCGGCTCTGCTGTTGCTGTGGATGATCCCGCGGCTGGGCAGCTTCACCTCGCAATATCCGGATATCAGGCTGACGCTGATCCCATCCAATGACGCCAAGGACGTCCGCGCCCCGCACATCGATGTCTGCGTGCACTATGGCGACGGCAGCTGGACCGACTGCTGGATGCGCAAATGGTCGGGTCTCGAACTGTTCCCGGTGGTCAGTCCGACGCTGATCAACAACCGCCCGATCCGCACCGTCCGCGACCTCGCCGATCACGTCTTCCTGCATGGCGATGACGGCCGCGAATGGCACACCTGGCTGGCCGCCGCCGACGCACTGGACCTCGAGCGCGGCCGCCGCCATCATCTCGGCGATGCGCGCATGGCGACCGAGGCCGCGGTTCACGGCCATGGCGTGGCGCTCGGCGATACGGTGACGGCAAGCGGACTGCTCGCCCGGGGTCTGCTTGTCGCCCCGTTCAGCCTTTCCGTGCCGGCGGTCGACGATTTCTACGTCGTCTGCCGCAACGAGATGCGGTCGGCGCCGATCGTGCAATTGTTCATCGACTGGCTGTTTGCCGAGAAAGAGCAGGCCGACCGCCGCGCCGACGCGCCGGTGGCAGGTCGCATCGGCATTCGCCGCAAGCGTCCAGCGCTCAAGGTGGTCGGCTCCAAGACTGCATCCTGAGGCCGAAACTGCCGCGGGCGCCGCTTGCCGCAGGGGCTTCTTTTTGTCGGGCCAGCCCGCAAAGCGGGAGGCGCGTTCAAAAATTCGATGCTAAGAGGCATTTGGAGCAATTCCAGGAAAAGTGCGCAGCGGTTTTCCGTCCGGAATTGCGATAGACAAAAGCTAGAGCGAGCAGCGAAGGCGCATTGAGCGATGGCAAAGACCGATATAGCGCGGCGCGTCTACAACCACACCTGGAAGCTCGACCCGATCGTCCGTAGCTTGCTCGACACCGATTTCTACAAGCTTCTGATGCTGCAGATGATCTGGGGCATGTATCCCAAGGTCGACGCCACCTTCACGCTGATCAACCGAACCACCTCGGTCCGCCTTGCCGAGGAGATCGATGAGACGGAGCTGCGCGAGCAGCTCGACCATGCCCGCACCTTGCGCTTCTCGAAGAAAGAGATGATCTGGCTCGGCGGCAACACCTTCTATGGCCGCAAGCAGATCTTCGAACCGGAATTCCTCGCCTGGCTGGAAAATTTCCGACTGCCCGAATACGAGCTTTCCAAGCGCGACGGCCAATACGAACTCGCCTTCAGCGGCCCGTGGATGTACACGACGCTGTGGGAGATCCCGGCGCTGGCAATTATCAATGAACTTCGATCGCGCGCGGCCATGCGGGCGTTCGGGCCGTTCGCGCTCGACGTGCTCTATGCCCGCGCCAAGGCCAAGATGTGGGCCAAGACCGAGCGGCTGAAGGCGCTGCCCGGCATCCGCATCTCGGATTTCGGCACCCGCCGCCGCCATTCTTTCCTGTGGCAGCGCTGGTGCGTCGAAGCGTTGAAGGAGGGCATCGGCGAGGCCTTCACCGGCACCTCCAATGTGCTGCTCGCCATGGACAACGATCTCGAGGCGCTCGGCACCAACGCGCATGAACTGCCGATGGTGTTCGCCGCGCTCACCAATTCGGAAAAGGAATTGAAACAGTCCCCCTACAACGTGCTGCAGGACTGGCAGCGCTACTACGGCGGTAACTTGCTTATCGTACTGCCGGACACCTTCGGCACCGCGGCGTTCCTGCGCGATGCACCGGACTGGGTCGCCGACTGGACCGGCTTCCGCCCCGACAGCGCGCCGCCGATCGAAGGCGGCGAGAAGATCATTTCCTGGTGGCGCGAAAAGGGCAAGGACCCCAAGCAGAAGCTGCTCATCTTCTCGGATGGGCTCGAGGTCGAGACCATCGAGGAGACCTACCGCCACTTCCGCGGCAAGGTGCGCATGTCCTTCGGCTGGGGCACCAACCTGACCAATGATTTCGAGGGCTGCGCGCCGACCGAGACCAACCGGCTAGACGCCATCTCGCTGGTCTGCAAGGTCACCGAAGCCAACGGCAGGCCGGCGGTCAAGCTTTCCGACAATCCGGCCAAGTCGACCGGCGACGAGAAAGAGATCGAGCGCTATTTGCGGATATTCGGCCAGAAGGATCGCGTGGAGCAACTGGTGAAAGTGTGAGGTAGGGGAACTCTTGCGTAGTATGAGTTCCTTCGCGCCCCCCTCTGTCCTGTCCGGCAGGACAGAGGGGGGCGCCGTAGAGCGCCGTCGTTACAGTTTAGCTCTCGTCGTTGTTGCCTTTGCATTCTCGCCCACCCGTGCCTTCGCCCACGCCTCCGACCGTGGCCACGTCCTGCTGCTTCCCACCGGCTACTACGTCGTCGGTGGCGCGCTCGCGGTTGCCGCCAGCTTCCTGATCCTCGCCCTACTCCCGCCGGACTCCCTCGACCGCTTCTGGCGCAAACGCTTGCCGCTTTTCGCCTTCGGCGACGGCGCGCGGACTGCCGTCAGCCTGGTATCCTTTGCCGGCTTTGCAATTCTGATTGCCGCCGGCCTGTTCGGCAGCCGCGATCCGCTCTCCAATCCGCTGCCGCTAACCGTATGGACATTGCTCTGGGTTGGCCTGGCTCTGTTGCAGGGGCTCGCCGGCGATCTCTGGTCGTGGCTCAACCCCTGGTACGGGCCGTGCCGTATCGTCTCGCAGCTGTTCGGCAGATCGCAGCCGCAGTTGCTCCCCCAGTGGCTCGGCTATTGGCCGGCTTTCGTGCTGTTCTTCGCCTTCGCCTGGTTCGAGCTGATCGACCCTGCGCCCGACGATCCGGCGCGGCTGGCCTGGGCCGCCGGCGCCTATTGGCTGCTGAGCTTTGCCGCCATGCAGGTCTTCGGATACCGCGACTGGAGCCAGCGCGGCGAGTTCCTGACGGTGTTCTTTTCCATGGTAGCGCACTTCGCCATCGTCGAGCGTAACGAGGACGGCCGGCTCAAACTCTGCTGGCCGGGTGCCAAGCTGCTCGGCGCCGCGCCGCTACCGCTCAGCGGCGTCGCTTTCCTGCTGCTTGCGCTATCGTCTGTGTCCTTCGACGGCCTGTCGAAAACCTTCCTCTGGCTAGGCTGGTTCGGCATCAATCCGCTGGAGTTTCCTGGACGCACCGCTTTGATCGGCATCGGCAGTTTCGGCCTTGCGCTGAGCTTTGCCGTGCTTGCGGCCGTGTTCGCGCTCGCCGTCTTTCTTGGCCAGCACCTTGCCGGCAGCAAGCATTCGCTCGGTCACGCCGCCGGGCTTTTGGTCTGGTCGATCGTACCGATCGCGCTCGCCTACCACTTCGCGCATTATCTGACGGCGCTGCTGGTCGACGGCCAATATGCGATTGCCGCTCTTTCCGACCCGTTTGCGCTGGGCTGGAACCTGTTCGGTACCGCCGATATGCCAATTGAAGCCGGGGTTGTCGCCGGCGCCGGCTCGGCGTGGTGGCTGTGGAACCTCCAGGCCGGCGTCATCATTGCCGGCCACATGCTTGCAGTGCTTGTCGCTCATGGCTTGGCCTGGCGGCTGCATCCCGGTCCGGCTCGCGCCGCGCTCAGCCAGTTCCCGCTCACCGTGCTGATGATTGCCTATACCGTGCTCGGCCTATGGCTGCTTGCGACGCCGAGCGCCGGATGAACGAGGTGCGCGATGGCCGTCAATCGAACCTTGGGGAAAGCTCGCTTGCCACGTCAGAGCTTTGGTGATTTAGTTTGTACACATGCAATTTTCGCCCCTCTTAACAAGAGTGGCCTGCCTGCTACAGCCATTGGTCAAAGCTCAAAAAAGGGGAACTGCCGTGACTGACAAGAATGGGTTTTTCGATCTCTCCAGATCCGCTCTCACCCGCCGCACGGCGCTGAAGGGCCTTGCCGCCGGCGCCGGTCTTGCCGTCGCGCCGGGTTTCGTGCGTTACAGCCAGGCGCAGAGCTCGGCGCCGATCAAGATCGGCTTTCAGTCGCACCGCACCGGCATCGGCGCCGCCTATGGCCGCTGGTACGAGAAGACCACGGCCGCTGCCGTCAAGGCTATCAACGATGCTGGCGGCATCAACGGCCGGCCGGTCGAGGTGATCATCGAGGATGACGGCACCGATCCCGGCCGGGGCGCCGAAGTCGTCGGCAAGTTCGCCTCCCAGCACAAGACCGACATCGTCTACGGCACGCTGTTTTCGCATGTCGTCATCGGCTCGGCGCCGGCCGCCGGCGAGGCCAAGATGCCCTATTTCGTCGTTAGCGAAGGCCACCACGTCGCGTCGACCAAGTTGAACCGCTACGTCTTCCAGCCCGGCATCACCGATGTGAAGAGCCAGATCCAGTCGATGGCGCCGTGGATTGCCGCCAATGCCGGCAAGAAGGTGACGCAGATATTTCCCGATTTCGCGTTCGGCTACGACCATCGCGACTACCTGCCGCCGGCCCTGAAGGCGCAAGGCGCCGAGGTTATCGCCCAGATCGCCATCCCCCCGACGGAATCCTCCTTCACCAAATATTTCCCGCAGATCCCCGCGGAGACCGAGGTGATCTACCACGTCATGGTCGGCCCGGCGGTGCTCACCTTTGTCAAGGAGCTCGGCGAGTTCTACGGCTCCAATCGGCCACAATTGTTCGGCTTCATCGATTCGCTCGAAGCTACGGACATCAACAGCCCCGGCCTCGAATTCCTCGACGGCAGCCATTTCTGGGAAGGCTCGCCGCGCTACGCCCAGCCCGACGATTCCCCCGCGCAGAAGGCCTATCGCGCCGCCGTCAGCATCGACGACAATGGTGCCGCCGTCGGCGACCCCAAGGACGTCTCCACCGCCGCGCATATGTTCGGCTGCTGGGAAACGCTCTATGTCGTCAAGAAGGCGATGGAAGATGCCGGCTACAAGGGCCCGGAAGACCGCGCCAAGCTGGTCGAGGCGACCGAGGCATTGACCGAGTTCGCCGAAGGGCCCGAGCATCCGCAGGGGCCGAAAACCTTCAACGGCAAGATCCACCAGTGTTTTGGCATCCAGAACATCTCCAAGGTCGAAGGCGGCCGGCTGAATGTCGTCCACAAGACCAAGATCGAGGACGGCCTCTACGAGCCGGAAGGGGATTACACGACGCAGGCGCTGTGAGCTTGGCTGCCGCAGCAAGCGTGAGCGCCAAGACACCCCCCTCTGGCCTTGCGGCCAGGCCGGCAGGCCAGAGGGGGGTGCTTTGCGCATCCGCCGGTGCTTAGCCGATGCACTTCGGACCTCACCTGCTCCTCGCCGCCCTCGAAGGTCTCGTCACCTCCGCCGTGCTGGCGCTGACGGCGCTCGGCCTGTCGCTGGTGTTCGGCGTCATGCGCGTTGTCAATGTCGCGCATGGCGAGTTCTTCATGCTGGGCGCGGTGCTTGCCTGGGCAATCTCTACGGCGATATCCGGCCATCCGGCGCTCGGCTTCCTGGCCGCCCTGGTGCTGGCGCCGCTGATCGTCGGCCTGATCGCGCTGGTCGCCGAACGGCTGGTGCTGCGCCGGCTCAACTACAATCCGGAAGCCACCATCGTCGCCACCATCGGCATGCTCTACATCATCCAGCAATTGGCGCTGACCTTCTACGGCCCGGAGGCGCGGCCGGTCGAGCCGCCGTTCAGCTACCGCATCCTCCTGCCGTGGTTCGGCTATTCCGGCTACAAGCTGTCGATCATCGCCGCGTCGGCGCTGCTGCTGATCGCGACCTGGCTGGTGCTGACGCGCACGAAAATCGGCCTCGTCATGCGCGCTACGCAATATGACAGCGAGACGGCGCAGGCCTTCGGTATCCCGGTGACCAGAGTCTATGCCGGCGTTTTCGCACTCGGCGCCATGCTGGCGGCTGTGGCCGCGGTGCTGATCGTGCCGATCAGCCAGGCGCATTATCTGATGGGGCAGGACCCGCTGCTGCTCTCGTTCATCGTCGTCATCATCGGCGGCCTCGGCTCATTGCGCGGTACGGTGGTCGCCGCGGTGCTGATCGGACTGTCCGACGGCATTATCTCGGTGTTCTTCTCGCCGACGCTGGCCAAGATCATAGCCACCTTGCTTGTCGCCATGGTGCTGGTGTTCCGGCCGCAAGGCCTGTTCGGGACAGCATCGCGATGAAGGATGCTTCGCCGGCAAAGCCATATGCGCTGCATCTCGGCGTCATCGCCCTGCTTTTCGGGCTTAGTTTTGTCCTGCCGGAATATCATCACGGCCTGCTCGCCCGCATTATGGTGCTGGCGGTCTTCGCCATGGGCTACAATCTGCTGTTCGGCTATGTCGGGCTGCTCAGCCTCGGCCATGCCATGTTCTTTTCAGCCGGGCTCTATGGCGCCGGCCTTGCCGTCATCCATCTCGGCTGGAGCGTGCCGGCCGCCTTCGCAGCCGGGCTTGCCTGCGGCGCGCTGCTTGCGCTGGTGATCGGGCTGCTGGCGCTGCGCACCTCCGGCGTCGCCTTCATGATCGTCACCATGATGTTCGCTCAGGTATTTTATCTCCTCATTCTTTATTTCGCCGCCTGGACCGGCGGCGACCAGGGCTTGGTGGTGCCGCAGCCGATGCGGGTCCTTGTCCTGGGCAGCACGTCATTCGACCTCACCAACCCGACCGTGCGCTATATGAGTGCGCTGGCACTGTTCTCGATCGTGCTGCTCATAAGCCTGGCGATAGTCCGCTCCGGCTATGGCCGTGTGCTGGTCGCCATCCGCGAGAACGAGGAGCGGACCAAGATGCTCGGCTACGACACGTTCTCCAGCAAGCTTGCCGCCGTCGTCATCTCCGGCAGCATCTGCGCGGCTTCTGGCGCCGCCTATGCGCTGCTGTTCGGCTATGTCGGCTCGAGCTTCGCCTCGGTGCAGTATTCCATCCTGCCGCTGCTCTGGGTGCTGCTGGGCGGTGCCGCCACCACGCTCGGTCCGCTGATCGGCACGCTGTTCATGTATTATGTCATCGACATCGCCAGCGGCTACACCTCGGCCTATCTGCTGATCGTCGGCATAGCGCTCATCCTGCTGGTGCTGTTCTTCCCGAGAGGCATTCTCGGCAGCATCCGCCAGCGCTGGCTCGGGTGGTTGCCATGATGCCGCTGCTTACCACCAAAGGCCTGTCGCGCAGTTTCGGCGGCTTGCGCGCCGTCGACGGCGTCGACTTCGCGCTGATGCCGGGCGAGATCCGCGCCATCATCGGCCCCAACGGTGCCGGCAAGACCACCTTCGTCTGCCTGGTCAGCGGCCGCATCCAGCCCTCGTCGGGCATGATCGTCTTCGACGGCGCCGACATCACCAGCCTGCCTGCCTACGCCCGAGTTCGCCTTGGCATCGCCTACACGTTCCAGATCACCAGCGTCTTTGCCAATCTCAGCGCCTACGACAATGTTGCCCTGCCGGTGCAGCGCACGCTGACCGACGGCCGCTCGAAGGGCGCGGTTCACACCGGCGTCATGGCGGCTCTCGAGCGCACCGGCCTTGCCGACCGCGCGCAAATGCCGGCCGGGCAAATGTCCTACGGTCACCAGCGGCTGCTGGAAGTGGCAATGGGACTGGCACTGAAGCCGCGGCTTCTGATCCTCGACGAACCGACGCAAGGGCTGGCCGATAGCGAGATCGACAATTTCATCGAGCTGGTGCGCGAGATCGCCGATAGTGCCACCGTGCTTTTGATCGAGCACAACATGCCGGTGGTCATGCAACTCGCCGACCGCATCACCGTCTTCAACGCCGGCCGGATCTTGGCTGAAGGCACGCCCGAGCAGATCCGCGCCAATGCCGCGGTGCAGGACGCCTATCTGGGGACCACCCATGGCTGAGGTCCAGTCCAAGGCTCAGTCCAAGGCCCAGTCCAAGGCGTTGGCCATATCCGGGCTCGATTGCTTCTATGGCGAAGTCCAGGTGCTCTATGGCTTGGATCTTGTGTTGAACGAGGGCGAGGTGCTCTGCCTGTTCGGCCGCAACGGCGCCGGCAAGACGACGACGCTGAAGGCGATCATGGGCCTAGTGCCGGCAAGCGCCGGCTCGATCCGGCTCGAAGGCCGGGAATTGACCGGTCTGCCGGCACATGAGGTGCCCAAGGCTGGCGTCGCCTACGTGCCGCAGGGCCGGCGGCTGTTCGCCGAGATGACCGTGGCGGAAAACATCGAGATCGGCCTGATGGCCCGCAACAAGGGCAAGGCGACGCGCGAGAACGTGCTCGATCTTTTCCCGCTGCTGCGCCAGCGCCTCAGGCAGCGTTCCGGCACGCTGTCCGGCGGCGAGCAGCAGATGCTGGCCATGGCCCGCGCCCTGTGTCTGGAACCGCAGGTGCTCCTGCTAGATGAACCGACCGAAGGGCTGATGCCGTCGATGATCGCCAAGATCCGTGAAACCGTGTCGAAACTGCGAGCGCTCGGCGTGTCGACAATTCTTGTCGAGCAGCGCGTCGATGCCGTGCTCTCGGTCGCAGACCGCGTTTGCTTCATCGAAAACGGCCGCAACCGCGAGACGGTCGATGTCGAGGAACTGCGTGCCGATCCCTCGGCGGTCCGTCGCTATGTCGGCGTCGGCTGATCAGGCAAAAAACAGCAAGCCGGCGAGCAGGAAAGTCGGGATCAGCACGGCGCCCGACCACGCCATATAGCCAAAGAAGCTCGGCATCTTGATGCCGCGATGCCTGGCAATGGCGTAGACCATGAAATTCGGCGCGTTGCCGACGTAGGTGTTGGCGCCCATGAACACCGCGCCTGCCGAGATCGCCGCCAGCGTCGAGGCGAGCTCGGTCATCAGATGCTGCGCATCGCCGCCGGCCAGTTCGAAGAACACCAGATAGGTCGGCGCATTGTCGAGGAAGGATGACAGCGCCCCGGTCAGCCAGAAATACGCGAGATTGTCGGGCGCGCCGGTCGGCGAACTGACCAGCAGCACCAACGGCGCCAGCGCGCCATCGAGGCCGGCCCGCAATATGGCGACGACCGGAACGATGCAGATGAAGATGCTGGCGAACAGCTTCGCCACCTCGGCGATCGGCCCCCAGCTGAAGGCGTTTGCGCCGCGAAACTCCTTCGGCGAGACGACAAGCGACATGAAGGCCAGTATCAGGATGACGGCGTCGCGCACCAGATTCTGCAGCTCGAGGCTGACGCCCTGAAAAGCGAAACTCACTCCCGGCTTCCAGGCAGCAGAAATCAGGATCGCGGCGATTACACCGGCCAGCAGCGGGATGTTGGCCAGGCCGCGGATGCGCACCTTGCTGTCGGGCGTCGGATCCTTGATCTTCGGCGCGCCTTCCTCCCGATGATGCATGATGATGTCGATCGCCAGGAAAACCACCAGCACCACGCCGGCGACGAACAGCGTCTCGGGCAACAGGTGAACTGTCGTCCAGAAGAAATCGACGCCGCGCAGAAAGCCGACGAACAGCGGCGGATCGCCGAGCGGCGTCAGCGAGCCGCCGATGTTGGACACCAGGAAGATGAAGAAGATGACGACATGGGCGTTGAAGCGCCGGTTATCGTTGGCGCGGATGAGCGGCCGGATCAGGATCATCGAGGCGCCGGTTGTGCCGATGATCGAGGCAAGCACCGCCCCGCCCAGCAACAGCCCGGCATTGACCAGCGGCGTGCCGTGTATGTTGCCGGCAACGAAGATGCCGCCCGAAATGGTGAACAGCGCAAACAACAGGATGATGAACGACATGTATTCGGTGAGCAGCGCATGCAGCACCGCCTGCGTGGCCGACGGGATGCCGAAGGCGATTGCCAGCGGCCCGGTCACCAATGCCGCCCAGAAGGCAGCGATCTTGCCGTAATGGTGCTCCCAGGCATGATGGAACAGCAGCGGGCCGGTCGCGATGCAAAGCAACAGCCCGGCAAACGGCAACACCCACCACAGCGACATGGCGGCGCCCGGCAATTCGTGCGCTTCGGCCGCGAGAACCGCTCCTGGAGAAAGGATTGCGGCAGTAAGTGCAGCACTTGCCGTCAACGCCGCAAACCGCATGAAGCCCCTCAAAAGTCCGTCAGGTTCGGCTGGATGACGTTCAAATCAGTGCCACGCCGGCATCGCGCATCCGGCCCAGCATCGTCTCCATGGAGCCGTTGAGATCGATGCCGCGGCAGGCGTCGAGCCGCACTGATGTCGCAAAGCCGAGCTTGACCGCGTCGAGTGCCGAAAAGGCGACGCAGAAATCCGTCGCCAGGCCGACCAGGGTCAGCGTATCGATATTTCGCTCCCGGAGATAGCCGGCAAGGCCGGTCGGCGTCGTCCGGTCGTTCTCGAAGAATGCCGAATAGCTGTCGATTGCAGGACGGAACCCCTTGCGGATCACCAGCTCGGCCTTGCTCCAGGCCAAGCCGGAATGGAAGTCCGAACCAAGGCTGCCCTGGATGCAGTGATCAGGCCACAGCGTCTGCTCGCCATAAGGCATGTCGATCGTTTCGAACGGTCGCTTGCCGGGGTGGCTGGAGGCAAAGCTCGAATGGCCGGCAGGGTGCCAGTCCTGCGTCAGCAGGACGTGCTCGGTCCGCCGGATCAGATCATTGACCAACGGCACGATTTCGTCGCCACCGGCCACTTCCAGGGCGCCACCTGGGCAGAAATCGTTCTGCAGGTCGATAATGACAAGCGCTTCGTCGGCCATGGAGCCTCCTTATTTTCTTCGTCCTGAGCTTAGGCTCCAATGAAAACGCGACCGGACGCAGAAACTTGACCAGATGGCCGGCTGCGTCAACCTCTCACGGCATAACAAATGCGTTCCGGGCGCACCGGTGCCAACAGCCGTGCAAACTCTGGCTTTGACAATTCCTGCCGGCTTGATATCATTTGCATACGAATGAATTTCCTGCCTTGAATGCTCGGGAAAGTCTTTCGGCAGGATCCCCTCTCGGGAAGCCCATTCTGGGAAGGCAAAGCGTGATCCGTTACGCAAAACCCACCACGGTCGACGACGCCCTCGCGTTGCTGGGCGAAGGGCAATGGCGCATCCTTGCCGGTGGTACCGATTTCTATCCGGCTCAAGGCAGCAAGCCTTTCCGCGACAATATCCTCGACATCAATGGCTTGGCGGCATTGCGCGGCATTGCCGAAGCCGAGAACCATTGGCTCATTGGCGCCCGCACCGCCTGGACCGATCTCATCCGCCATCCGCTGCCGGCGGCCTTCGATGCGCTGAAGCAGGCGGCGCGGGAAGTCGGCTCGGTGCAGATCCAGAACGTTGCCTCGATTGCCGGCAATCTCTGCAATGCCTCGCCGGCCGCCGACGGTGTGCCGGCGCTGCTGGTGCTCGATGCCGAAGTCGAACTGCGTTCCTCGGTCGCGACCCGGCATCTGCCCCTTGCAAAGTTCATCCTCGGCAATCGTCGCACGGCTCTGCAGGCCGGCGAAATGGTGACGGCAATCCGTATTCCCAAACCTGCGACCGCCGGCGGCTCCGCCTTCGTGAAACTCGGCGCGCGGCGTTATCTCGTCATCTCCATCGCCATGGCCGCCGCACGCCTGGCCGTCGAAGATGGTATCGTCAGGAACGCGGCCGTCGCCGTCGGGTCCTGCTCGGTCGTCGCCAGGCGCCTGGCGAGTGTCGAGGCGGCACTGCGCGGCCTGCCCGTCGGCCCCGCGCTGGCCAGTGCGATCCAATCCGCGCCGATGGACGAGCTGTCGCCGATCGGCGACGTGCGCGGCAGCGCCGAATATCGGCTGGATGCGGCGCGCGAGATCGTTGCCCGTGCTGTGCTTGGTGCGGTGGGCGCAGTCCCTGGGGAAAGGGCGGCGGCCTGATGGGGATGGAGCGCGCCGACATCGCCTTCGAGGTCAACGGCGCCGCCGTTAGCGTTTGCGTGCCGCCGGTGCGGCGGCTGTCCGCGGTGTTGCGCGACGAGCTGCGGCTGACCGGCACCAAGATCGGTTGTGATGCCGGCGATTGCGGCGCCTGCACGGTGCTGGTCGACGGCGAGCCGGTCTGCGCCTGCCTGATGCCCGCGGCTTCCGCCTCGGGCACCGTGGTGACGACCGTCGAAGGTCTCGGCAATGGCAGGCTGTCGGCACTGCAGGCCTCGTTCCTCAGCCATGGCGCAGCACAGTGCGGCGCCTGCACGCCCGGCCTGCTGGTCGCCGCAACGGCACTCCTGGACAGGACGCCTTACCCGAGCGAGGCTGAAACGCAGGATGCGCTCGGCGGTGTACTCTGCCGCTGCACCGGCTACCGCAAGATCGTCGCGGCGGTGATGGATGCCTGGCGCCACGACGGCGGTCTCGATCAGCGCATGCCATCCTCTGGCCATGCCGTCGGCTCCTCCCCGATCCGCCTCGATGGCGTGCCGAAAGTCACTGGCGGCGAAAAATTCGGCGGCGATTCCTTCCCCGCCGATGCGCTGTCCGTGCTGGTGGTCCGCTCACCGCACTATCATGCCGCCTTCAGCTTCGGCGATCTCGGCAGCTGGGTGAAATCCCGTCCCGGCATTGCCGGCGTCTTCACCGCCGCCGACATTCCGGGAAAGAATTGTTTCGGCGTCATCGCGCACTTCGCCGACCAGCCGGCGCTGGCCGAAGGGGTTTCGCGCTTTCGCGGCGAGGCGGTGGCGCTGGTTGCCGGCGAACGCGAGGCTATCCTCGATCTCGACCTAGCCGATTTCCCTGTCAGTTGGACCGAGTTGCCGCATTTTCTGGAAACTGGCGAAGCGCAGGCCGGCGGCGCGTCGCTGGTCCATGAAAACCGGCCCGCGAACCTGCTCACCTCCGGCTTTGTCGAGCGTGGCGACCCCGAAGCCGCGCTTGCCGGTGCGGCTTTCGTCGTTTCTGGCGCCATCGACACCTCCTATGTCGAGCACGCCTATATCGAACCGGAAGCCGGCTATGCCTTCATGGACGGCGACACGCTGGTCGTCGTCGCCTGCACGCAGGCGCCCTATATGGACCGTGACGACACGGCAAAAGTGCTCGGCCTTACCCCGGAAAAGGTGCGCATCGTGCCGACCGCGACCGGCGGCGGCTTCGGCTCGAAGCTCGACGTCTCGCTGCAACCGCTCATCGGCCTCGTCGCCATGAAAACCGGCCGACCGGCGGCGCTCGCCTACAGCCGCACCGAATCGATGATCTCGACCACCAAGCGCCATCCAGCCCTGATGAGAGCGAGCATCGGCGCCAATGCCGACGGCCGTGTCACCGGCATGGTCTTCGCCGGCGATTTCAACACCGGCGCCTATGCCAGCTGGGGGCCGACGGTCGCCAGCCGCGTGCCGGTGCACGCCTCCGGCCCCTATGCTACGCCGAACTATCGCGCCGAAGGCCGTGCCATCCACACCAACGGCCCGATTGCCGGCGCCTTTCGCGGTTTCGGCGTGCCGCAGGCGACGATCATGCAGGAGACCCTTTATGACGAGCTGGCCGACAAGCTCGGCATGGATCGGCTCGACTTTCGCCTGAAGAACTGCCTTCGGAACGGATCCGAAACAGTTACCGGGCAGCGGCTTGAGTCGGGCGTCGGCATCGCCGACTGCCTGGAGGCCCTCCGTTCACATTGGCAGCGTGCCGTTCGCGATGCCGAAGCGTTCAATGCCGGTAGCGGCATCAAAAAACGCGGCGTCGGCATCGCTTCTTGCTGGTACGGCTGCGGCAACACCTCGCTGCCCAATCCGTCGACCATCAAGGTCGGCATCTCGATATCGGGCGAAGTCGTCCTGCATCAGGGGGCGGTCGATATCGGGCAAGGCTCCAACACCGTCATCGCGCAGATCTGCGCCGACGCGTTGGGTCTGCCATTGGAGATGTTGCGGCTGAAAGGCGCCGATACGGCGATCACCCCCGATGCCGGCAAGACCTCGGCCTCGCGCCAGACTTTCGTCACCGGCAAGGCCGCCGAAAAGGCCGGCCGCGCCTTGCGCGAGGAGATCTTGCGTTTCGCCAATGTCTCGCAAAAGGCGGCGATTGCGCTGGACGGCACAAGCCTGAGCATCAGGGAAGGCGAAGCGACGCGCCGCATCGATCTTTCCTCGCTGAAGGCAGACGCCGAAGGTTTTGTCTTCCGGGCCGAGGAAAGCTACGACCCGCCGACGCAGCCGCTCGATGCAAAAGGTCAGGGCAAGCCTTACGCCGTCTATGGTTATGGCGCTCAGATCGCCGAACTGGAGGTCGACCTCAAGCTCGGCACCGTGAAGCTGGTAAAAATCACCGCCGCCCACGATGTCGGCAAGGCCATCAATCCCTTGCTTGCCGAGGGCCAGATTGAGGGTGGCATCGCCCAGGGCATCGGCATGGCGCTGATGGAAGAGTATATCCCCGGCCGCACCGAAAACCTGCACGACTATCTGATCCCGACGATCGGCGACGTGCCGCCGATCGAGACCATCCTGATAGAAGTTCCGGATCCGGAAGGACCGTTCGGAGCCAAGGGCTTGGGCGAGCATGTGCTGATCCCGACGGCGCCGGCGATCCTCAACGCCATCCGCCATGCAACAGGTGTGCTGGTCACCAAAATTCCGGCGACGCCGACCCGCATCCGCGCCGCCATCCTCGACAAGGAGGCGCGCCGATGAGCGAGCTTGCCGAACGTTTCGAGACACATGATCCCGGCGAGAAGCTGGTGGCCGAGAAGATCCGCTGCGATGCCTGTCCGGTCATGTGCTACATCGCCGATGGCCGCACCGGCGCCTGCGATCGCTACGGCAATGTTGGCGGCAGGATCGTGCGGATGGATCCGCTGACCATCCTCGACCACGCGGCCGAGACCGGCGCCGCAATCGTACCCTTTGCCGAGGAAGGCGAGGCATGGGACGGCGAACTGGTCAACACCGGCCGCCGCTTCGTCACCGCCATCGGCGCCGGCACCACCTATCCCGATTACAAGCCGGCGCCTTTCATCGTCAGCCAGGAGGTCGAGGGCGTCGATCTGGTCACCGTCGTCACCGAGGGCATCTTCTCCTATTGCGGCGTCAAGGTGAAGATCGACACCGATCGTCATATCGGCCCCGAAACGGCGACGGTCCGTGCCCAAGGCGAGGCGATCGGCCATGTCACCACCGGCGAATACGGCTCGCAGATGCTGTCGCTGGGCGGCGTACATCATTTGACCGGCGGCTCGAAGGCTGAAGGGCGCGCCACCTGTGACGCCATGCTCGCCCTGTGCAACCGCAAACCGGTCGAACTCGTCATCGACGGCGGCGCCACCGTCATCGTCGAAGCCGGCAAGCCGCCGGTCATCGACGGCAAGCTCGAACAGCGCATGCGCGTCGGCTGCGGTTCGGCCACCATAGGCATGTTCGCGACCCAATGGCGCGGCCTTGTTGACGAGGTGGTGGTGGTCGATGACCACATCACCGGCGTCGTCTCCGAGCATCAGGCCGGCAAGGTGCTTGGCTGGCAGGATACCGGCATCAAGATCATCGGCCGCCGTTCGACGCCGGGCCGTTATTTCAAGGTGTCGGAGCCCGGCCTCGGCTGGGGCGGCACCAGTATTTCCGACCCGCTGTCGATCCTTGGTGAATGGAACGCCAAAAAGGGTGCGCGCCCCGGCATGTCGCTGCTGATGGTCTCGACCACCGGCGAGCAATTCGCCTATTACGAGCTCGACGACGAATTGAAGCCTGTGCAGAAACCGTTCCCGGAGCGGCTGCGGAAGTCGGTTGAACTGATTGAGGACAATTGCGAGCCGGCGCTCTGCACCGTGCTTTTCGTCGGCGGCGCCGGCGGGTCGCTGCGCGCCGGCGTCACCGAGAACCCGGTCAATCTGACCCGCTCGGTGCAGGGCCTCAAGACCTATGTGACGGTCGGCGGCGCGCCGGTCTATGTCTGGCCGGGCGGCGGCATCACGCTGATGGTCGACGTCACCCGCGTGCCGGAAGGCGCCTTCGGCTATGTGCCAACGCCGGCGCTGGTGGCGCCGATCGAGTTCACCATGCGCCGCGACGATTATGTCAGGCTTGGCGGCTACGAAGCCGAAATCCGCAGCGTCGACGATATCCTGGCCAAGGGCGGCGAATATCTCAATCCGCGCCGCGGCACGGCCGCACCCCTTGACAATCCCTGGCCGCCGCTGGCTCAGTTGCGTCGCGCGGCCGCAAACGGGGCTGGGCGATGAACGGCCCGCAGGCGCATTGGCTCGAGGACGGCCGGAGGCTTCACCTCAATCATGGGCCGATCGACCTGATCGTCGAGGCCTTCGGCGAGGCGAGTGAATGCAGCGCCGCATATCATCAGGCAGTGGCGCGCTTCCAGACAATCCTGGTTGAACTGGTCGAAGAGTTGCCCGAACTGCGGCGCCCGGCCAGCTCGCGGTCACGTGCTTTCGCTGGCCCGACGGCGCGCCGCATGGAAGCGGCGGTCGTTCCGCTAACGAAACAATTCATCACGCCGATGGCGGCCGTCGCCGGCTCGGTAGCCGACGAAGTGCTCGGGGCCCTGCTTGCCGGCCGCCGGCTCGAGCGCGCCTATGTCAATAATGGCGGCGACAGCGCGATCCATCTCGGCAACGGGCAGTCGATGACGCTTGCCATTGCCGGGACAGGTCATGGGTTGGCAGATCGTCTCACGATCCGCGCCGAAGACGGGATCCGCGGCGTCGCGACCAGCGGCTGGCGCGGCCGCTCCTTTTCGCTGGGCATCGCCGACGCGGTCACGGTGCTGGCGCGAACGGGTGCTGCAGCCGATGCCGCCGCGACCTTGATCGCCAACGCCGTCGACCTGCCCGGTCATCCAGCCGTTAGGCGCGTACGGGCGCGCGATCTCGCGCCTGACAGCGATCTCGGCGACCGTTTGGTGACGCAGGGCGTGGGGCCGCTTTCCGCCGCTGAAATCGCTATTGCACTGGAAGGTGGATTTGCCGTTGCCGAGGAGTTTCGGCGGCGCGGCCTGATTGCCGCCGCGGCGCTTTTCCTCGGCGGTCAGGCACGCGTCGCAGGTCCGATGAGGCTCGCCAATAAAGCTTTAGAGAGGGAAATTGCTCATGCCTGAGTTTCCGATCCGCAAGATCGCCGTGCTGACCGAAGAGATTTTTCACGAGGGCGGGCCGGTGGCGAAGGTGCCGCGGCGCCGCGCGGCGGCCATGGCTGTGGTCAAGAACCCGTTCGCCGGCCGTTACGTCGAGGAACTGCAGAGCGCCATGGAGGATTTGAAGCCGCTCGGGCTGCTGCTCTCCGACAGGCTTATTGCCGCATTGGGCGGCGACGTGAAACAGATCGACGGTTACGGCAAGGGCGCCATCGTCGGCATGGCGGGCGAGCTGGAGCATGGCGCGCTGTGGCATGTGCCGGGCGGCTATGCCATGCGCGAACGGCTCGGCGACGCCAAGGCGATCGTGCCGTCGGCAAAGAAGGTCGGCGCTTTCGGCGCGCGGCTCGATGTGCCGCTCGGCCACATCAACGCCGCCTATGTGCGCAGCCATTTCGATGCCATGGAAATCGGCATCAGCGATGGCCCGCGTCCCGACGAGATCCTGTTCTGCCTCGCAATGACCTGCGGCCCGCGTGTGCATGACCGCATGGGCGGGCTGGCGGCCAAGGATATCAAGGCATGGGACGGGCTGCGGTGAGCCCCGAAGACAATCTGCTCAAGCTGGTCGAGGCCGAGGAACCTGACGAGAACGACTATCGCTTGCAGGAGCAGGTCGGCTTCATCCTGCGCAAGGCGCATCAGCGCCATGTCTCGATCTTCGCCGCACACATCGCCGATCTGACGCCGCCGCAATTTGCCGCTTTGGCCAAATTGCGCGACGTCGGCGAGACCTCGCAGAACCAGCTTGGCAGCCTGATCGCCATGGATGCGGCGACCGTGAAGGGCGTCATCGACCGGCTGAAAGCGCGTGGCTTTGTCGAACTTAGCAAACACGAAGTCGACAAACGGCGCCTGCTGGTCAATCTGACGGCCGAGGGGCGCGACGCGATCGAGCGGCTGATCCCGCTTGCCCGCGAGATCACGCAGGAAACGCTGGCGCCGCTTTCCGCCAAGGAGGCGGCCATTTTCATGAAGCTGCTGGCCAAGCTGGCTTAATCTGCTGCCTGCCGGCGTTTGATTGTTGTTCCTGCCGGGCGCTGAACGCCCGGCAGGAAAGCCTCGTCTCAGAGGCCGTTGTCCTTCAGGATCTGGGCGGCATTTTCCTTGGTGATCTTCTGCGTCGGCAGGGTGATGGTCTTTTCCACCTTCTCCCCGTTCAGGAACTTGATCGCCTGCCGCAGCCCTTCGGCGCCCGGCGTCACATAAGTGAACGTCGCCGTCAGCTCGCCATTGGCGACCAGCTGCACGCCTTCATTGGGCAGGCCGTCGATGCCGATGAACTTGATGTCCTTCTCACGTCCGACGTCCTTGGCGGCAAGATAGGCGCCATAGGCCATCGGATCATTATGGCCGTAGACGAGATCGATCTTCTCGTTGTTGCGCAACGCGGTCGCCATGATGTTGTAGGCCTGGTCCTGCTTCCAGTCGCCCGACTGCTGGTCGAGCAGGTATTTTATGCCCGGCTCCTTGTCGGTGAATTCATGGAAGCCGTCATGGCGATCGTGTGCCGGCTGGGTGCCCATGCCGCCCCAGATCTCGACGACGTTGCCGGCGGCCTTGCCCTTGCCGCCAAGCAGCTCGACGGCATATTCACCGGCAGCCCGGCCGATCAGCTTGTTGTCGCCACCGACGAACTGCGTGTAGTCATTGGTTTCGACGTTGCGGTCGAGCACGAAGACCGGGATCTTGGCATCGATCGCCTGCTGCACGACACCCGTCAGACCGGCGGATTCCTTCGGCGATACCAAGAGCGCATCGACCTCCTGACGGATCAGGTTCTCGACGTCGGCCACCTGCTTCTCGGTCTTGTCCTCGCCGTCGGTGATGATCAGTTCGACTTCCGGATGCTTGGCCGCTTCGGCCAGGATGTCCTTGTTGAACTGAGCCCGCCAGGGTTCGATGGTCGTCACCTGCGAGAAGCCGATCTTCCACTTCTTGTCCTGCGCATGGGCGCCGCCGGCAAGCATGGCGGTCGTGGTCAGGAGTGCCGCTGTCAGCCCGGCGAGCTTCAACAATTCACGTCGTTTCATTTCTTGTTTCCTCCAATATTCAGAGACGCGGTCTCTTGCGACGGCCGCTTTGCCGCGGCCGTTTCCTTGTGCGCTTGCCCACCGGGCAGCCGCAGATAGAAGAGAAGATCACCGGCATTGCGCTCCTGTACGAGCACGGTACCGATGATGATCATCCCCTTCAGCACCAGCTGAAGGTTCGAATTGATGTTGTGCAGCTGCAGGATGTTGGAGAGCAGCCCGAAGATCAGCACGCCGCAGAACGTCCCGGTGAGGCTGCCGCGTCCGCCCATCAGGCTGGTGCCGCCGATGACCACGGCGGCAATCGCGTCGAGCTCCAGGCCGGCGCCGGCGTCCGGCTTGCCTTGCCGGTACTGCGCGACATAGAGCACCGCCGCGATGCCGGCCAGCAGCCCTGACACGGCATAGGTGGCGATCTTCACGCGGCCTGCGGCGATGCCCGACAGCCGCGCCGCCTCCTCATTGCCGCCGATTGCATAGACATAGCGGCCGAACGGGGTGAAGCGCAGCACGGCGCCGTAGATCAGGATGGCGCCGAGGAAGAACAGGCCCGGCATCGGGATCACGCCGAATACCAGCGAGCGCAGCATTTCGAAATCGGCCGTGGCGTTCGAGCCGGTATAGACCGGCAGCACCGCATTGTTCTGGCCGGCTGTCAGCCGGGCGATGCCGAGCGCAGTAACCATCATCGCCAGCGTCACGATGAAGGGCTGCAGCCGCCCCGCGACGATGATGAAGCCGTTGAGCGCCCCGAACAGCAGGCCGACGCAAGGCGCCACCAGCAGCACGCCGAGCACGCCGAATTTTGAGCCTACCTGCGGCAGCAGGAACCACAGCACCAGACTGCACAGGATCACCCCGACAATGCCGGGCGTCACCAGCCCGCGAACGCTGTCCAGCCTGATGTCGTGCGTCGCCTGCGCGCCGGCACGGGATTTTTCGACGTTCAGCAGGATGAAACGAGTGACGAGAATGCCGAGGCAAAGGGCTGCCACGGCAACTGTCGGCACCCCAAGCACCACCGCCGGCGTCACGCCGGGGACCGTCAGCAGCATGGCACAGACCACCGTACAGATCGCCATCAGCGAGCCGACGGAAAGGTCGATACCGCCGGTAATGATCACGGCCGTCATGCCGGTGGCAATCAGGCCCGTGGTCGACACCTGGCGCAGCACGTCGAGCAGGTTGCCGTAGGACAGGAAAATGTTGTTGCCCTTGGAGCTGATCGGCGAGCCGAGCACGCCGATCAGGAAGATGGCGATCAGGCCCCAATAGAGCTTCGTCCGGGACAGGATATGCAAAATGCTCATGCGGCAGGCCTCGTCATCGTCCGTCGCGGCGCCGCAAGCCGCATGATGGCCTCCTCGCTGGCTTGCGCGCGGGACAGGATTCCCGTCTGGCGGCCGTCGGCCATGACCAGGATACGGTCGGAAAGATGCAGCAGCTCCGGCAATTCCGAGCTGATGACCGCGATCGCCAGCCCGTCTCGCGCCAGCTTGACGATGAGATCGTAGATTTCCCGCTTGGCGCCGACATCGATGCCGCGCGTCGGCTCGTCGAGCAGCAGCACCCGCGGCCTCGTCGCCAGCCATTTGCCAATGACGACCTTCTGCTGGTTGCCACCGGACAGCGTGCCGGCCGGCTGCTCGACGGTCTCGCAGCGAATGCCGAGCGCCTTGACGGCGTCCCGTGCCAGCCCTTGCTCACCAGCCAGCGAGCGCAGGCCGAACCGCGCCAGCGCACCGACCAGCGGCAGCGCGACATTGTCGGTGATCGAGGCCTCGAGATGCAGGCCTTGCGTCTTGCGGTCTTCCGTGACCAGGGCGATGCCGAGCCGGCGCGCATCGCGCGGCGAACGGATTTCTACCATCTCGCCATCGAGCCTGATCTCACCGCCGGCACGTCCGCCGCTGGACCCGAAGATGGTTTCCAGGATTTCGGTCCGGCCCGAGCCCAGCAGCCCGCCGATACCCAGGATTTCACCTGCGGCAAGATCGAAACTGACGCCGTCGAGCACAGTGCGCCAGCCATGGCGATTGGGTTTCGACAGCGACAGCTCGCTTACGGAAAGGACGGTGTTGACACCGGGGACGCGGTGCTCCTGGGAGGAAGCAAGCAGGTTTCGCCCGACCATCGCCGAAATTATGGCGTCTTCGTCGAGCTGGTCCATCGCCCGCGTCAGGACGTGGCGTCCATCGCGGAGCACGGTGACCCGGCTGGCCAGATGCATGACTTCGTCGATGCGGTGCGAAATGTAGACGATCGCCACGCCGCTGTCGGCGAGCTGGCGGATGATGCGGAACAGCCGCTGGCATTCGGCTGGCGAAAGCGCCGAGGTCGGCTCGTCCATGATCAGAATGCGTGCCGACATCGACAGCGCCTTGGCGATCTCGACCAGTTGCTGTTCGCCGACGCGCAAGGCACCGACGCGCGCATCCGGATCGAGCTCGATGCCGAGCCTTTGCAGCAGCGCGCCGGCAGCGCGGCTGCTCGCCTTGCGGTCGACGATCAGCCCGGCGATCAGCTTCTCGCGGCCGAGAAAGATATTGTCGGCGACGCTGAGTTCGGGGACGAGATTCAGCTCCTGGTGGATGATGGCGATGCCGGCGCGCTCGGCTTCGCGGACGCCGGCAAAGCGCACCGCATCGCCATCGATACTGACCGTTCCGTTATAGTCCGTATAGACGCCGGACAGGATCTTCATCAGCGTCGACTTGCCGGCGCCGTTCTCGCCCATCAGCGCATGGACCTCGCCGCGCCGCAGTTCGAAATCGACATCGACAAGCGCGGCGATGCCACCGAAGGACTTGGAGATGTGCTCGGCGCTCAGCACGATAGCCGAGCCGTCCGCCATAACGCCTTGCGCAGGGATGGAATTGCCGTGCTGCATCACAAGGACGGCCTCCCTCCGCCGTCACCGAACACCTCAAACGCTAATCTAAACGTTTCGATCATGTCAAGGCAATATCTGGAGTCCGAGATTGATCCATTTCAATTCTTGCACAAAATCGTAAGATTCCGTACGTATTGCTGCCGTGGAGTGGTGAAACGTTTCGAAAATGACAGTGTCAGGACGAAAAAAGCAGCGCAAGTTCACTGCTCCGACCATGCTTCACGTGGCCGAGGCCGCGCGTGTTTCCGTGGCCACCGTATCGGCGCTGATCAACGGCACCGCGACCGTCAGCCCCGAGCTCAGCCAGCGCATCGAACAGGCGATCCGCGACATCGGCTATAAGCGCAACGCCATCGCCCGCAGCCTGAAGATGGGCACCACACGCACCATCGGGCTCACCGTCCCCCACATCACCAATCCGTTCTTCACCGACGTGGTTTCGGTCATCCAGCAGGCTTTCGACAGGGCCGGCTACGCCGTCATGCTGTGCTGCACCGACGAGCACCTGAACACGCAGGACGAGCAGATCAGGCTGCTGCTCGACCGCATGGTCGATGGGCTGATCGTCGCGCGTGTCGGCGACGGCGCGATCCTCAAACGGATTGTCGACGACGCCAATGTGCCGGTCGTGCTGCTCGACCGTGTTTGCCAGGGTGTCGATACCGATGCCGTCGTTCTCGACAATCAGCGCGCGGTGTTCGACGCCATCACCTACCTGATCGATCTCGGCCATCGGCGCATCGGCTACATCTCCGGCTCTTTCGATATCTCGCCGATGCACGACCGCATGGCGGGATACCGCGAGGCCCTCCAGGCCGCCGGCCTGCCGGCCGAGCCCGAGCTCGTCCGCTTCGGCAACTTCCATGAAGTCGACGGCTACAACGCCACCATGCAGCTGCTTTCGCTGCACGACCGGCCGAGCGCCATCTTTTCGGCCAACAACCCGATGGTGATCGGCACGATGAAGGCCATTCGCGATATCGGCCTGTCCTGTCCGGAGGATGTTTCGGTCGCCTGCTTCGACGACTTTCCGTGGTCGGATGTGTTCCGGCCGCAATTGACCACGGTCGCACAGCCGGTGCAGGCGATTGGCGAACAGGCGGCCAATCTGCTGCTCGACCGGCTCGCCGGAAACAGGGATGCGCCGCCGCGCAAGCTGACGCTCAAGGGACGCCTGATGATCCGCAATTCATGCCGTCCGCTAGGTGCGACTGCGCAGAGCGTCAGCGCGTAGGGCTCTGTTCAGAAACTTTGCAATGCCGGACGGACCAGCGCTCCCTCTGTCCTGCCGACCCGGGCCTTCGCAGCCACTACGGGCGTTCGTCGTTCGAAAACCGAGCAATGGAAGCCGCGGCGCCGATCGAGCCAAGTGGCCAACGGTCGGCCAGCCGACAGTCAGGAAAATCTTGGCAATCGAAGCATGTCGGGTTAGGAATATCACGAGATGCGGCTGATCGTTCACACGGGCGCCGGCTTGAGTCATGCGCGTGAAATCGATCCTAATCGGGCTGGTTCTTGCCGGGATGGCCGTATTCTTCGGCTGCACTACCGGCGGCGCATTAAAGACTTTCCCCTCGGCCTATGGCGGCCTCACCGACGCCGGTTTTCGCGTTCCGCCGGTTCCGATCTACAAGGTTGACCCAAAGTTCCATCGGCAGATAGTACCTTATGCGACTGAAGAGGCGCCGGGCACCATCATTGTCGATACAGGAGCGAAGTTCCTCTACTACGTGTTGGGAGACGGTCAGGCGCTGCGCTACGGAATCGGCGTTGGCAAGGCGGGCTTCGAGTGGCATGGGACTGCTCACGTTGCGAGGAAGCGCGAATGGCCGGATTGGAGCGCGCCGTCTGCGATGATCGTGCGCGAGCAGAAGCGAGGCCGCATCATACCGGCCCATATGGAGGGCGGACTCATGAACCCGCTCGGGGCGCGGGCGCTCTATCTTTTCAACGAGAAAGGTGACACTGGATATCGCCTGCACGGTAGCCCTGAATGGTGGTCCATCGGCAAAGCTGTGTCGGCGGGCTGCATTCGCCTCATGAACCAGGACATCATCGATCTCTATGACCGCGCCACAATCGGCACCAAGGTGATCGTCATTTAATGGACGCCGCGTTTCCCGCAAACGGACGAGCATGAGGATCGAAAACCTCCGCGTAAAGCGCGCGAAATGTTCGCTGTGTCTTCGCACACCTGTTCGCGAGGTTCCCTGCCCAAGGCCGGCCTCGCCCGCAACTGTGGCAAGTGGCGAACCAACTCTCAGGCAGCTTCCGACAGCGATTTGTGAGCGTCGGCCAGGATCTCGAACGAGCGCACCCGCGCCGCATGGTCGAAAATCTGCGCTGTGACCATCAGCTCGTCCGCGCCGGTGCGGCGCACGAAGGCCTCGATGCCTTGCCTGACCGTTTCGGGAGAGCCGACGACGGCGCAGGAAAGCGCTTGGCCGAGCATGGTCTTGGCCATTGGATCGAGGTCGCGCTCATATCCTTCGACTGGCGGCGGCAATCGGCCGGGCCGGCCGGTGCGCAGATTGACGAAGGCCTGCTGCAGCGAGGTGAACAGCAGCCGCGCCTCGGCATCGGAAGGAGCGGCGAAGACATTGAGGCCGAGCATCACGTAGGGCCTGTCGAGCTGCTCCGAAGGCTGGAAACGCGAGCGGTAGATCTCCAGCGCATGGTCGAGCTCGGCCGGCGCAAAATGCGAAGCGAAGGCGTAGGGCAGGCCGAGCATGGCGGCAAGCTGCGCGCCGTAGAGGCTGGAACCGAGAATCCAGATCGGCACCTTTTCGCCCTCGCCGGGCACCGCGCGGATGCGTTGGCCGTCTTCGGCCGGCTGGAAGTAACCCATCAGCTCGACGACGTCCTGCGGGAAATTGTCGGCGCCAGCATCGAGGTTGCGGCGCAGCGCCCGTGCCGTGGCCATGTCGGTGCCGGGCGCCCGCCCGAGGCCGAGATCGATGCGACCGGGATGCAGAGCGTTGAGCGTGCCGAATTGCTCGGCGATGACCAGCGGCGAATGATTGGGCAGCATGATGCCGCCGGCGCCGACGCGTATCGTCTTGGTGCCGCCGGCCACATGGGCAATGACCACCGAGGTGGCGGCGCTGGCGATGCCCGGCATGTTGTGATGCTCAGCCAGCCAGTAGCGCTTATATCCCAGCCGCTCGGCATGGCGGGCGAGATCGAGCGAATTGGCGAGTGACTGCGAAGCGTTGCTGCCTTCGACGATCGGCGACAGGTCGAGAACGGAAAGAGCGGTCATCGGCGCGGGGTTTCCTGTGGGCCGGACGGATGTAGGAAGCCGTTGCCGAGGCGGCAAATTCAAAATGTTGATTGAGCACTGCAGGCACAACGGACGTGCCACCGATGCAAGGTCGTGATCCGCCCCAATCGGGGGACGTTTTTGACCTTAAGCCGCTACTTTTTCGCCTCGTGAATTTCTTCGTCCTCGATCACCGCCGTATGCTGCGCCGCGAGGAAATTGCCGACATGACTGAGGCCGTCGAAATGATCGCAGAACACCTTGATGACGACCAGCAGCGGCACCGCCAGCAAGGCGCCGACGAAACCCCACAGCCAGGACCAGAAGGCGATGGCGATGAGGATCGCCACTGCGTTGATCTCGAGACGGCGGCCGACGACCGTCGGCGTCACGAACTGGCCTTCGACGACATCGCACATAAGGACGAAGGCCGGCGCCAGCAGCGCATAGGAAATCGTGTCGAAGCTGATCAGCGCGATGATCGTGACCAGCGTGATGGTGGTCAGCGCCCCGATATAAGGCAGGAAATTGAGCAGAGCCGCTGCCGCGCCCCAGACCTGCGCGTTGGGCACGCCGAGCGCCCAAAGGCCGAGCCCGATGACAATGCCGAGACATGTATTGATGACCGTGACGGTAAGCAGATAATGCGAGATTTCACGTTCGACGTCGTAGACGACGCGCAGCGCCCGCTTCTTTTCGCTGAGACTGGGGAAGGACTGGACGATCTTTTCATAGAACATCGTGCCCGAGGCGAGCAGGAACAGCGACAGGACGAAGACGATGGTAACGCTGACGCCAGCCGACAGCACATTGCCGGCCGCCTGCGAGAGAATACCGGATGGCGCCATCGCCACCCTCTGAACGCCCGGCTCCTGGGATGTCTGTGTCAGGCCCTCGATCTGGCGCGAAATCTCCACGATCCGTTCGAACGGACGGCGCAATTGTGCCAGACGTTCGGTAAGCTGCTGGCCGATCGTCGAGGTGTTGTTGATGAGGTCGATGACCGGGCCGCTGAGCAGATATCCCGCGACGGCGACGAGGCAGAACGAAAGCAGCACCAGCAGTGTCGCCGAAATGACATCGGGCATGCCATGCTTGCGCAGGAAGCGAACGATCGGCGTCAGCGTCAGCGCCAGCAGGAAAGCCAGAATGACCGGCATGAAGAAGGCACGGGCGAAGTAAAGCGCGTAGATCGCCATAAGGATGAAGATGCCGACGAGCAGCGAACGCATCAGATGCGCATCCGCCCGCGCCTCGACGCGCGGATCCGGGCTTTCGGCAGCGCTTGCGCCCGAAGCGGCGGGTTCGGCTTTCATTCTGACCCTCGGCGGCACACCGCGATTGGTGCAGACCGTTGGCGAAAACGCCTCTGTCGCTTCAAGGTTCCGTTAGCCGGCGTCACCGGCAAGGCCGCCTCGCGGCCTTGGCAATGAATCAGGTGACTGGGAATCAGGCAACCGGCGCCGCCACGGCGGGAACGGCCCTCGCAGTTTCCCGGCGCACGACCGGCGCCACCTTGGTGCCGTAGAGTTCGATGGCCTTCATCACCTTGGCGTGCGGCATGGTGCCGATCGCCAATTGCAGCAGGAAGCGGTCGTTGCCGAATATCCTGTGCTGGGCAATGATCTTCTCGGCCACCTGTTCTGGATTGCCGACGAACAGCGCGCCGTTCGGGCCGCGCGATTGGTCGAAATGCGCCCGCGATGTCGGCCCCCAGCCGCGCTCGCGGCCGATACGGTTCATCACCTCGGCCTGCGGCCCGTAAAAATCGTCGGCTGCCTGGTCCGTGGTCTCGGCGATGAAGCCGTGCACGTTGAGACTGGTGGCAAGGCTTGCCGGATCGTTGCCGGCGCGTCTGGCTGCATCCCTGTAGATGTCGAACAGCGGTGCGAACCGCGCCGGCTCGCCACCGATGATCGCCAGTGCCAGCGGCAACCCGAGCACGCCGGCGCGGGCGACGGATTGCGGTGTTCCACCGACGGCGATCCAGATCGGCAATTTGTCCTGCAAGGGCCGGGGATAGACGCCGCGATCATTGATCGGAGCGCGCAGACTGCCCGACCAGGTCACCTTGACATGATCGCGGATGGCGAGCAGCAGGTCGAGCTTCTCGGCAAAGAGCTCGTCATAATCTTCGAGATTGTAGCCGAACAGCGGAAAGGACTCGATGAACGAGCCGCGCCCGGCCATGATCTCCGCCCGGCCGCCGGACAGAAGGTCGAGGGTGGCAAACTGCTGGAAGACGCGCACCGGATCGTCGGACGACAGCACGGTGACAGCGCTGGTCAGCCTTATGCGCCTGGTTCGTTCGGCGGCCGCCGCCAGTGCCACCACCGGAGCGGAGGCAGCGTAGTCGGGACGGTGGTGCTCGCCGAGACCAAAGACGTCCAGCCCGACCTGGTCGGCGAGCTCGATCTCCTCGATCAAATTGCGCAGCCGCTCGTGCGCACCGATCGCACCGGGACCCGGTTCCGGGCTGACGTCGGCGAAAGTGTAGAGACCGAGTTCCATAGTGTGTCATCCCAGCGTTTGTCCTGGCGCTACAGGTAGCGATCAGTCCGCCGCCCCGCCAGATGCCTGGATGGTGAACAGTGCGGGTGCCTTTCAGCCGAATTCAATCGAAATGGCGTCTCCCGGCTGCAACAGATCAGAATTTCATGGCTGGCATACCGTTTTGGCGCTTGAACTCTCGGTTTTCACGCGTATGTAAGCCTCGCAAATTGACTTCAGGGAAGTGGACTTGGCTATCTATAGGGAAAAAGACGTTTTCGAGCGGCGCAATGCCGCGAACGAGGCAAAGAAGGCGCTTCTGGAGCGCTTTAAGGCAAAGCCGGCGGCAGATGATCCAGCGGTGCTGGCACGACAGGCCGAGCGCAAGGCGATCCTCGAGGCCCGCGCGATACGCGAGGCCGAAAAGGCCAGGCTGAAGCAGGAAAAGCTGGCGCGCGAAGCGGCCGAAAAGGCCGAGCGCGAGGCAGCCGCCGAAGCGGCACGCATCGCCGCCGAAGAGGCTGCACAGGCCGAAGCGAAGATCCGGGAAGCTGAAGAGAACGAGCGCATCGCCCGTTTTCTTGCCGACGAGGCCGAACGCAAGGCCAAGCGTGACGCACGCTATGCCGCGCGCAAGCAGCGCACCGGCAGGACGCCGCCCGGCTTCTCCGCGCGATAACGCCTCCGGCACTGATTCAAGCCATCGGAACGCTCCGTTTCGATGGCTTTCGGCCGATTTCTTGAATGCGTGAAATCTGTCTTCGCCGCATCGATAGGGGATGCGCGCGAGCTTAATGAACAATCATGCCGGCCGCGTTTGCGGCCGGTCGAAATAAGCCGAAACGGTAGCTTCGGCCCTACTTGTCCTTCAGCTTCATCGCCTTCACCGGCGGTGCCTTCAGGGCCGGCGCCGGAGCTGGTTTCTTCGCGTCCTTCTTCGGCTTGCGGGCTTCCTTGCCTGCCTTCATCGCACCCTTAGCCATGATTCGTTCCTCCAGTTGATGTCTGGCGAAGTGAAACAAGAGAAAACGCTCGACTGCAAGAGGCCGCTGCCGGGCAGTCGCCCTGACCGATGGCTGTCAACCGGTTTCTAATTCCCTCGTAAACCGCAGCGGTCCGTGCCATGATCTTCTTCGCACTGCAGCATCAGCCCTCGCGTTTCGCCGGCTGATGATCAGGCAGGCCGGTCAGGACGACAATGCGGATCCACATCGGTTGCCAGATGAGCTTCGACTTCCCGCAGGAAACACCGCTGATCGCGATGCTAAATGTCCATTATTCGCGCGCATCCGATCTTGAGCGGCCGGACTTCCTGACGTCGAACCCGCCGGTGCCGATCGAGAGCTACCGCGACAGTTTCGGCAATTGGTGCAACCGTCTCGTTGCGCCGGCCGGGCGCTTTGCCTTCGGCACCGACGCGGTCATCCGCGACCCCGGCTCCTTCGAGACGCGCGAGCTGACGGCGTGGCAGCACGAGGTGCGCGATCTGCCGTCGGAGACGCTGCTGTTCCTGCTGCCCAGCCGTTATTGCGAGAGCGACGTGCTGTCGAATGAAGCGTGGCGGCTGTTCGGCAGCACCCCGCTCGGCATTCCGCGCGTCCAGGCGGTCTGCGACTTCGTCCATAACCACATCGTCTTCAACTATTTCAATGCACGGCCGACACGCACCGCCGCCGAGGCCTATCGCGAGCAGAGTGGTGTGTGCCGCGACTTTGCTCACCTCGCTGTTGCCTTCTGCCGCGCCCTGAATATTCCAACCCGCTACTGCACCGGCTATATCAGTGACATCGGCCTGCCAAAGCCGTGGTCGGACATGGATTTCGCCGCCTGGATGGAGGTCTATCTCGGCGGCCGCTGGCACGCGTTCGACCCGCGCAACAACGCGCCGCGCATCGGCCGCATCCTGATTGCTTCCGGGCGCGATGCCGCTGATGTGCCGCTGACCCACATTTTCGGGCCGGGCGCGCTGGCTGGCTTCAAGGTCTGGACGGACGAGGTCGTCGAATAGCCCCGCGCCGCCCTTTTGGATAACTGACCTCGTGAACAACTCGGCGCTTCAGGCGTTGTGAGAGCTGTGGAGCGTGGGCGGGCGCTCCGCCAATCTCGGTGCATCAACCAAGGCAGCACACCGTGGCGGCGCATGGCGGGTCGAAAAAAGTGATCTATGCGGCGCTCGCCGGAAATCTTGCGATCGCACTGACCAAATTCGCCGCTGCCTTGTTCACGGGCAGCTCGGCAATGCTCTCGGAAGGCGTCCACTCGCTCGTCGATACCGGCAATGGCAGCCTGCTGCTTTACGGCATGCACCGCGCCGCGCGCCCGGCCGACCGTACGCATCCGCTCGGCCATGGCCGCGAGCTGTACTTCTGGAGCTTCATCGTTGCGCTCCTCGTTTTTGCACTGGGCGCCGGCATATCGTTCTACGAAGGCGTGACGCACATCATGACGCCGGAGCCGATTGCCAACGCCAAGGTGAACTACGCTGTCCTTGGCCTTTCCTTTCTCTTCGAAGGCACCTCTTGGCTGGTGGCGCTGAAGGAGTTCCGCCACCAAAAAGGCAGCCACGGCTGGCTCGAGGCGGTGCAGCTCAGCAAGGATCCGAGCGTCTACACCGTACTCTTCGAGGACAGCGCGGCACTTCTCGGCCTCGTTGTCGCCTTCGCCGGCATATCGGCGGCGGAACTGCTGGACATGCCGAAGCTCGACGGCGCCGCGTCGATCGGCATCGCGCTGATCCTAGGCGCAACCGCGATCTTCCTGGCGCGCGAAAGCAAAAGCCTGCTGCTCGGCGAGCCGGCTTCGCCCGAGGTGCAAAGGAAAGTATTGGACATCGTCCAGCAGGACCCGGCGGTGCAGCGGGCGAATGGCGCGCTGACGCTGCATATGGGTCCGCAGGAGATCGTCGCCGCTCTGAGCATCGAGTTCGAGGACCACTTGTCGGCGCCCGAGATAGAGACCTGCGTCGAACGCCTTGAGACGCGGCTGAAAGCGGAGATGCCGGAGGTGACGCGGCTGTTCGTCAAGCCTCAGACCACCGGCACCTGGGAACGCCGGAGCAAGGCCTTGGCGGGGGCATCCGGACAAGAACCGGCCTAAGGAAAATGGCTTGAGGAAATCGATGCGCCGTCGGGCAGTCCCGGCTATGATCGCAGGCAAAAGCTCGGGAGGAACGAAGATGAAAATCGACGGCGGGTGTCATTGCGGCGCCATCACTTACGAGGCCGAGGTCGATCCGGAAAAGACCACCATTTGTCACTGCATCGATTGTCAGAAGCTAACCGGAACGGCCTTTCGCGTCACCGTGCCGGCGTCCGAGGACAATTACAGGATCACCAAGGGCAAGCCGAAAATCTACATCAAGACCGGTTCGAGCGGCGCCAAGCGCGCCCAGGCGTTTTGCGGTGAGTGCGGCTCGCATCTCTACGCCACGTCGGCGGGCGAGGGACCGAAGGTTTACGGCATCAGGGTCGGCACGGCACGGCAGCGCGAGCAACTGGTGCCGAGAAAGCAGATCTGGCACCGCTCGGCGCTGCATTGGCTGCCGGAATTCGAAGGCACGATCATCATCGAGGAGCAGTAGCGCCAGATCCGGGTGAAGCCTCCGGTTCCGGCGTAGCTCTCAATCGTCGCCTTCGACGACCCTTAGCCTCAACTGCCCGGTTTTCGAATCGGCGACACGCGCGCTGCTTTCCGCTTTTGCTCCGCTGCCATTCGAACCAGCGGTATCCTCCGCCGGCTGCACGCCAAACTCCAGCGCCTCGATCTTTTGTCCGCGCCGGGTCACCTTCGATGTCGAGACCAGAATGTCGTCGATATCCTTGGCCGATTGACCGAAATGCGTCTGCAATTTGCGCACCCGCTCGTCGAGCCGGGAGACGTCTTCCATCAGCCGGATGACCTCGCCCTGGATCAGGTGTGCCTGCTCGCGCATGCGGGCATCCTTGAGGATTGCCTGAATGACCTGGATCGACAGCATCAAAAGCGATGGCGAGACGATGACGATCCGCGATCGATGCGCCTTTTGGACAACGGCCTCGAAATTCTCATGGATTTCGGCGAACACCGATTCCGAGGGCACGAACATGAAGGCGGTGTCCTGCGTCTCGCCCTGGATCAGGTATTTTTCGGAAATATCGCGGACATGCACCTCGATGTCGCGCCGGAAAGCCTGTGCGGCCGACTTCTGCAGGTCGGCGCCTTCGGCGGCACGGATGGCATTCCACGCCTCGAGCGGAAACTTTGCGTCGATGGCAAGTGACGGCGCGCCGTTCGGCATCTTCACCAGGCAGTCGGGCCGGCTGCCATTCGACAAGGTCGCCTGGAATTCATAGGCGCCGTGCGGCAATCCGTCGGCGACGATGGCCTCCATGCGCGACTGGCCGAAGGCGCCGCGCGTCTGCTTGTTGGAAAGGATCGCCTGCAATTGCACGACCTGGCCGGCCAGCGACTGGATATTGCCTTGCGCGATATCGATAACCGCCAGCCGTTCCTGCAGCTTGGCGAGGCTCTCATGCGTCGATCTCGTCTGCTCGGTCATGGTCTGGCCCAGGCGGCCGGTCATGGCATCGAGGCGCTGGCCGATCGACTGGGTCAGTTCCGCCTGGCGCGCCCCGAACACTTCGGCGATGGCGCCCATGCGGCCCTGCATTTCCGCCTGGCTTGCCAAGATGCCGGCCATCCGCACCTCGGCGTCACGGGCGTGGTCGGCGGCTTCGGCGGCCGCCACTGCACGCGCCTTGGCCGATCGCCAGAGCGCAACGACGAGCGCCACGAACAGTCCAAGGAACAGCATTGCGCCGAAACCCAGGGCTTGGCCGAGCGTGAGCGTGGTGGCGCCGAGGCGGGCGACAGGTTCGGACAGGATGGTGGCCAGATCGTTCATGCCGACAGCATAGATGATTCGGTCTGCCGGCACAGATCAAAACGTGAACGACCCGAAGCCGTCCCGGTTGACGCTTTTCCTGCGAGGTCTTAGGTGAGACGCCATGTCGATCAAGCCTCTTATCATCCTCCCCGATCCCGTCCTGCGCCAGGTTTCAAAACCGGTCGAGCGTGTCGATGGCGATTTGCGCAAACTGGCCGGCGACATGCTGGACACTATGTATGACGCGCCCGGCATCGGCCTCGCAGCGATCCAGGTCGGCGAACCCTTGCGCATGCTGGTGATCGACCTCGCCAAGGAGGACGAGACGCCGGCACCGCACGTCTTCATCAATCCCGAAATCCTTGAAAGCTCCGACCAGCGTTCGGTCTATGAGGAAGGCTGCCTGTCGATCCCCGATTACTATGCCGAAGTCGAGCGCCCCGCCGCGGTGCGGGTGAAGTATCTCGATCGCGACGGCAAGCTGCAGGAGATCGAGGCCGAGGGGCTGATGGCGACCTGCCTGCAGCACGAGATCGACCATCTCAACGGCGTGCTGTTCATCGACCACATCTCAAAACTGAAGCGGGACATGGTGGTCAAGAAGTTCAAAAAGCTCGCCAGGGACAAGGCGCCGGGCAAGATGGTGGGATAGGGGTCGACGAATGCCCCTGCGTGTCATCTTCATGGGTACGCCCGAATTCTCCGTGCCGACGCTGCGGGCGATTGCCGGGGCCGGGCACGGGTTGACCGCCGTCTACACGCAGCCGCCGCGCGCCGGCGGCCGGCGCGGGCTCGAACTGACGCCGTCGCCGGTGCAGCGCGAGGCGGATCGGTTGGGCGTCGAGGTGCGGACGCCGGTGTCGCTGAAGGGCGAGGCGGAGCAGGAGGCGTTCCGCGCCTTGCGCGCCGACGTCGCCGTGGTCGTCGCCTACGGCCTGCTTCTGCCCAAACCCATTCTCCAGGCGCCGCGGCTCGGTTGCCTCAACGGCCACGCATCGCTACTGCCGCGCTGGCGCGGCGCTGCCCCTATCCAGCGCGCCATCATCGCCGGCGACACCGAAACGGGCATGATGGTGATGCGGATGGAGGAAGGCCTCGACACCGGGCCAGTGGCAATGGTTGAAAAATGTCCGATTGGACCCGACATGACGGCCGGCGATCTGCACGACCGGCTGATGGTCCTCAGTGCTGCGCTGATGGTGCAAGCGCTGGAACGGTTGGAGCGGAATACGCTGACATTTACCACACAGGCGGAGGTGGGGGTGACCTACGCCAAGAAAATCGATAAATCGGAGACTCGCATAGACTGGCTGCGACCTGCCGGCGACGTGCACAACCAGATTCGCGGTCTGTCGCCCTTTCCCGGCGCATGGTGTGAGGCCGAAATCGGCGGCCGCGTAGAACGGCTGAAACTGCTTCGCTCGACGCTCTCGCAAGGCGCCGGCGAACCGGGAGGAATTCTCGATGACCGGCTGACGGTAGCCTGCGGGTCAGGCGCGATCAGGCTGGTCGAAGTTCAACGTGCGGGCGCAAGGCCCATTGCCGCGCAGGAGTTTCTGCGCGGGGCCAAGCTCGAAAAAGGAATGAAATTGTCATGAGCATGATGTCCATACGCGCGGCGACGCCGCGGGACCGCGAGGCGATCCGCCTTGTCGAAGAACACGCATTCGGCCAGCAGACGGAGGCCGGACTGGTCGACGCGCTGGTCACCGGCGGTGATGCCGTCGTCGAACTGGTGGCGGACGAAGACGGGCAAGTGGTCGGGCACATCCTGTTTTCACGGCTTTTCGTGCAGAATGGCGGCAAGAGCTTCCCGGCGGTGGCTTTGGCTCCTTTGGCGGTCGAGCCGTCGTTCCACGGCACCGGCATCGGCGG
This sequence comes from Mesorhizobium sp. M0833, assembly GCF_040319905.1. Classification (NCBI taxonomy): domain Bacteria; kingdom Pseudomonadati; phylum Pseudomonadota; class Alphaproteobacteria; order Hyphomicrobiales; family Phyllobacteriaceae; genus Mesorhizobium; species Mesorhizobium sp. M0833. The sequence continues at coordinate 186,935 of NZ_JAMYOQ010000005.1, forward strand.
TGCGCTGGTCCGCGAGGCGCATATCCGCCTGAAGGCTGCTGGCGAGACGCTCGCCGTGGTGCTCGGCGATCCCGCTTACTATGGACGTTTCGGTTACAGCCGCGCCCGTGCAGCGAAATTCGAGAGCGAGTACCAAAGCGAGGCTTTGCAGGCGCTTGCCTGGGGCGAGGCGCCGGAGACCGGCAGGCTGGTCTACGCCTCGGCCTTCGGCTCAGCCCTCGCCGCCTGATTTCGCCTCGATCCGGGAATGCCGCGTTTTCGCCTCGACATCGAATATGACGGCAGTCTCTTCGCCGGCTGGCAGCGCCAGGCCAACCAGCCTTCGGTGCAGCAAGCGATCGAGCAGGCGATCGAGAAGTTCTGCGGTGAGCAGGTTTCGGTGCGCGCCGCCGGCCGCACCGATGCCGGCGTCCATGCGACCGCTCAGGTGGCGCATGTCGATCTGATCAAGGCATGGCCCGGCGACAAGGTGCGCGACGCCGTCAACGCGCATCTGCAGGCGGCCAAGGTGCGCATCGCCATCCTGAAGGCCGCCTCCGTGCCGGATGGTTTCGATGCGCGCTTCTCGGCGATCGGCCGCCATTACCTCTACCGCATCGTCAATCGCCGCGCGCCGGCGGCGCTCGACAAGGGCAAGATCTGGTGGGTACCGAAGCAACTCGATGCCGGGGCCATGCACGAAGCGGCAAAGGTGCTGCTTGGCCGGCATGATTTCACCACCTTCCGCTCGACCCAGTGCCAAGCCTCCAGCCCGGTCCGCACACTCGACCGGCTGGATGTCAGCCGGACGGGCGATTTCATTGAGGTCCGCGCTTCGGCGCGCTCATTCCTGCACAACCAGGTGCGCTCTATGGTCGGCTCGCTCAAACGCGTCGGCGAAGGCGGCTGGACTGTTGCCGACCTCAAGGCGGCGCTTGAGGCGCGCGACCGTGCAGCCTGCGGTCAGGTGGCGCCGCCCGACGGGCTGTTTCTCGTCGGCGTCGATTATCCGACGCCTGGCTGATCCGGAACGCTGATCCCGAGCAGCGCCTGCAGTCCGAACAGGACAATCAGCGACGCCACGAACATGCCGGCAAAAACGGCGCTGCCGACGGCCGCACCCCTGCCGATCGCAACGTTGGTCATCCGCCAGGTCAAGACCATCGACAGCGCGAACAACAGCAGCGACACGAGTCCGGAGACTTCGTTGGCCGACGTCAGGAAAAGCCGGATCAACGCCGATGGCAGCATCATCCAGGCGATGATCGCCGAGGCCCAGTTGCTGGCCACGACATAATGGACGAAACGGCCGCCGACGCCGACCCGCGGCGCCACCAAGGCGAGGCCTATGAGCGGCAGCACCCAGGCGCCGATATCGACGGTGGCCAGGCGGATCAACATGCTGAAACGGCCGACGAATGCGTTGGGGTCGCCGATCTCGTTGGCAATACCGACCCAGCCGACGATCAGTGCCGGCGCCGCGACGACGATGGCAAAAAAGGAGTTCCAGAATCCGTCCGCCGAAAGGTCGAGCAGGCGAAATCCGTCGGCCTTGCCGAGCATCAGCCGCCAGGCACCGGCAAGCGAAGCGTAGGTTTCATCCGCTGAAAGCATCACTAGGATATGTCCTGCGCAAACCAGTCTTCAACGAAGCGCAGATAAATCTGCGTCAGCGTCTCGAGGTCGGCAATCGCCACGCGTTCGTCGACCATGTGCATGGTCTTGCCGACAAGGCCGAATTCGACCACCGGACAATAATCCTTGATGAAGCGGGCATCGGAGGTGCCGCCGGAGGTGGACAGCGCCGGCTTCCTGCCGGTCACCGCCTTGATCGAGCCGCCAAGCGTCTCGATCAACCTGTCGTCGCGTGTCAGAAAAACGTGGCTCGGTCCGTCGCGCCAAGCGATCTCGTAGTCGACGGGCGTCGTCCTGCCGGCGCGGTATTTCTTGCGTTTCGCCGCCCGGTCGAGGCGGTTGTGGATCTCGGCCTGGATCGTCTCGGCGGTCCATGTGTCGTTGAAGCGAATATTGAAGGTAGCCGCCGCCTTCGCCGGGATGACGTTGGTGGCAGGATTGCCGACATCGATGGAGGTCACCTCAAGATTGGTCGGCTGGAAATCCCCTGTTCCGTTGTCGAAGACGGGGTGAAGCAAGGCGTCGACCAGCGTCACCAGGCCGCGCACCGGGTTGTCGGCCAGTTGCGGATAGGCGGCGTGTCCCTGGCGGCCGTTGACGACGACCGTGCCCGATAGCGAGCCGCGCCGGCCGATCTTGATCATGTCGCCGAGCACGTCGGGATTGGTCGGCTCGCCGACGATCGCAGCATGCCATTTCTCGCCTTTGGCGGCCGCCCATTCGAGCAGTTTCGTCGTGCCGTTGATCGCCGGACCTTCCTCATCGCCGGTTATCAGCAGCGAGACCGACCCCTTCGGGCCGCCCTTCTGCGCGATGTGTCGCGCTACCGCCGCGACGAAACAAGCAATGCCGCCCTTCATGTCGACGGCGCCGCGGCCGAACATCTCGCCATGGGCGATGTCGGCGGCAAAGGGCGGGTGCGTCCAGGCTGTTTCATCGCCCACCGGCACGACATCGGTATGGCCGGCAAACATCAGATGCGGGCCGTTGCCGGAACGCCGCGCGTAAAGGTTCTCTATGTCAGGTGTGCCGGATTCGGAAAACACCGGGCGCTCGACGGCAAAGCCGAGCGGCTTCAACATTTCTTCCAGCGCGCTCAGCGCACCGCCTTCGGCGGGCGTCACGGAAGCGCAGCGGATGAGAGCAGCCAGATTTCTGGTCGGATCGGTAGGCAGCGTCATGGGCAAAAGCGATAGTCGAAAGCGCAGGGACTGTCACGGCCAGACATAAGGGCCAGACATGCCGCCGACATTATGGTTTTCACGTCGTATGATTGCGGCAAGGCCTCTCGACCAGGGCAGGGCCATCGCATGATCACGCATGGCAAGACAATCGTAATCGCCGGTGCCGGCAGTATCGGCTGCTACGCCGGCGGCTGCCCGATACTTGCCGGGCGAAAAATGGTTTTGCTGGCGCGGCCGCGCATCGAGAAGGCGCTGCAAGCAACGGTCAAGAGCGGCGCGATGCAAGGCATGGCCGGCCGGGCAGGAGAGAAGCGGATCGCCCTGCCTGTCGCCGGAAGCCGTCGCCGTCAGATGGTAGCCCGCACAGGTGCCCAGTAACGGCCCTTGCCGGTGCGCTTGGCTTCGTAGAGCGCATGGTCGGAACAGGTGAGCAGGATTTCCGGATCGCCGCCGTCGGCGGGTGCGAAGGCGCTGCCGACGCTCAGGCCGACATGGATGGCGGAACCGACCCCGAGGTCGAAAGGCACCGAGACCTTTTCGATGGCCCGCTTTGCCAGGTAGGTGGCCTCGATCTCCGAGGTTGCGGGCAAAAGGATGACAAATTCATCGCCACCAATGCGGAAGACAACGTCCCCCGGACGGAAGCCGCGCTTCAATCGTTCGGCCACCTTGCGCAGCAGCACGTCGCCGACGGCGTGGCCAAAACGGTCGTTGACCTGTTTGAAACCGTCGAGATCCATACTGAGCACTGCAAACGGCTTGCCGCCATTGGCGGCCGGCGCCGCAAGCTCGCGGCACATGTCGCGCAATTTCTCCTGCAGGAAGATGCGGTTTGGCAGGCCGGTCAGCGCGTCCTTGATGGCCAGGTCGCGATTGTCCAGTTCGGCGCGGATCATGCGGGCATTGATTGCGTGGTTCTGAAGCAGCACGATGATGACGCCGGCCACATAGAACGGCGTTTGAATTCCGACGATCGGCATTCCGGGCGCCGCAGAAAACAATGCACCGACCACGTAAGGCAGGCTTACGGCCAACATGACGAATATGGCGAAGCGCGGGGTCGCCGCATTGCGTGACGACACCACGCCGACGACGCCTGCGACATTCAAGGCGGCAAGTACGGAAAGCGCCATATTCCTGCTGGCAACACAGCCATAGCAGCCGAGGCCGAAGACGACCGACCAGACGCCGCTGGCTGCCATCAGGCCCGCCAGCGGCCCTTTCGAGCCGCGCGTGCGGGCCTGCTCGCATTCCCGCATCAGCAGAACGCGGACGGTGAAAAGCATCAGGTCGGCGGCAATCCAGGCGTAGGGCCACCAATCCCCGGTGGCGAGAGCGGCGCTGACCGCAACCAACAGAACGCTGATGGTGCCGAACAGGACTGCGAATTTGCGGTCGAAGGTGGTGTCGAGAAGCCGGGCGCGGACAGCTTCCGGTTCCAATTTCATTGGCGAAGAGAACCAGGCAAACAGGCGAGCGGCGGCGCTCCACGTTTTGCGCGGCTCCTTGGTGATCAGGGATAGGTCGCTTGCCAGTCGAGCGCTCCGTGCCGGTCGACACAGTCTTCGCCGGCATGCTGGGCCAGGGTGATTAACATTCGCTTAGAGCATCCGGCGCAAAACCGGGCTTTCGGAACTCCCCGCTCTGCCGCTCTAGCGGATCTGCCGCCGGGTCGCCGGTTTTAGCTTGCCGGCCCCGGTCGTCTGCGGATTGCAGGCCGACGCGGCGGACCCGGCTCGGGATCGGTCTTCGCCGCACGTGCCGGCTGCCCATGAGGGGTTTCGATCAGCGTGATCTTCTGCCAGATCTTTCGCGAGAGGTTCGAAGCCAGGTTCTCGATGTCGTTGACGCCGTCGATGACCACGGCGTCATTCACCGATTGCGCGAACAGCGCGGCGATCTTGCCGGTGATCGACAGCATTTCGGAGCAGTAGTCGAGATAGCGGGCAAGGTCGGCGGCGTTGGTGATGCGGGCTGGCGAATGGGCAGTCGGCTTGAAACTGGGTGAAAGTGCGGCCGGATCCTTGGTCAGCTGGTGCATGTCGATGACATGGATCAGCGACCGCAACCCGTGGAGCTGGCGAAACACCCGCTTGCGCTTGATCCGCTCCTCGGAGCGAATCAGGGCCAGGAAGCCCAGCACCGCGAGGATGATCACGTTGAGGGAGGCTTCGATTCCTTGCACCGACTGGAAGGCATCGTGGTTTCCCGAGATGCGGCCAAGCGGCAGGATTGTGCCGACGAACAGGAACATCAGCGCTCCGGCGACGAAGGCGGCGATGATGAGGCCGCGCAGCCACCAGATCGGCGCCTCCAGCGCCTTGGCTGCCTTTGCCAGATCGCGCGACAGCGACACCAGCTCGGCGGCGACGCCGCGCAAGCCTGCATCGGGAAAGCGCTCGGCGATGCGCCCTTCCAGCCGTTCGGCGGTTTCGAGGATCAGTTTCGGATCAAGCGAGCGGTAGCGCATGACGAAATGTCCGATCGGCGCTCAGGGTTCAGCCGGGGCATTGGTGCGCTTGCCGTAGCGGTTGGGGCCGGGTTGCCCTGGAAACAGGCAAAGCACCAGGAAAGCGATGATCGAGACAACCGGCACGAAAAGCACCAGCGCCGCAACGCCCGGCTTGTCGAGGTCGTGCAACCGCTTGACCGCCAGCACCACGTTCGACCAAAGCGAGGCAATGAAGGCGATGAAGAAAATAAACGACCACATGTTGCTCTCGGTGGTGCCTTCCGGCACCAGCGTGAAACGGTAGAGCGGGAAGGCCTGTATGATGGCCACCAGCAATCCTCCAAGAAAATAGGCCGCGCGGCTGACGCGGCCCGAAGCTTTGAAGAAAAGCCAGATGAGGTCTGATCTATCAGGCAAGCGAATTCCGTCCGTATTCGTTGAGAAAGATCAATCGCGCAGCAATTCGTTGATCGAGGTCTTGGAACGGGTCCTGGCGTCGACCCGCTTGACGATGACGGCGCAGTAGAGGCTGGGGCCGGGCTCGTTGTTTGGAAAAGGCTTGCCGGGCAGCGAGCCGGCGACGACGACGGAATTAGGCGGCACCTCGCCGTAGAAGATCTCGCCGGTGGCGCGGTCGACGATCTTGGTCGACTGGCCGATGAAGACGCCCATGCCGAGCACCGAGCCTTCGCGCACAATGCAGCCTTCGACCACTTCGGAACGGGCGCCGATGAAACAGTTGTCCTCGATGATGGTGGGACCCGCCTGCATCGGCTCCAGCACACCGCCGATGCCGACACCGCCCGACAGATGCACATTCTTGCCGATCTGGGCGCAGGAGCCGACCGAAGCCCAGGTGTCGACCATGGTGCCGCTGTCGACATAGGCGCCGACATTGACGAAGGACGGCATCAGCACGGCGCCCGGCGCGACATAGGCGGAGCGGCGCACGATCGACGACGGCACGGCGCGGAAGCCGGCCTTCTCGAAATCGACGGCGCTCCAGCCGTCGAACTTCGAGGGCACCTTGTCCCACCAAACCGCCTGACCAGGACCACCCTTGATGATCTCCATCGGGTTGAGCCGGAAGGACAGCAGCACCGCTTTCTTCAGCCACTGGTTGACGTGCCATTTGCCGTCGGCCTGCCGCTCGGCGACGCGGGCGACGCCCCGGTCGAGCAGGTCGAGCGCCGATTGGATGGCCTCGCGCGTCTCGCCGCGGGTTGCGGTCGAAATCGTGTCGCGTTCCTCGAAGGCGTTCTCGATGATCTCCTCGAGGCTCGCGAGATCGTGCTTCGACATGAATTCGCTCCATTACCAAGCTGTTAAGGGCCGGCGCCTTAACCTGTTTGAAAGTCGCGCGGACCCTATGTGAAGGCTTGGGGAGGGTCAATCGCGGCAGCGTCACGGGACGGCGCAAGTGAATGATTGGACGGGTAAAGCAAATATGACTCCCATGGAAAAGGCGGGATGGACGCCGCTGCCGCATTCGGACGAGGATCTGGAGCGGTCGAGAAGCGTGCCGGACACGCCGCAAACGCGCGCGGAGACATATCGGCTGGCCTGGAACGACCCCGATTTCATGACGCGGCGCGAGTTGCGCGCGGTCAGGCTGCAGCTCGAACTGCTGAAACCGGAGATGATCCTGGCCGAGCGCGGCATCCAATCGACCGTCATCCTGTTCGGCGGCGCCCGCATTCCCGAGCCCGGCGGCGAAGCCTGGGCGGCCAAGAACGAGACGCAGAAGAAGAACCTCGAGCAAAACAGCAAATATTACGAGGAGGCGCGCAAATTCGCCCGCCTCTGCTCACAGCAGTCGGCCACCTCGTACTATCGCGAATTCGTCGTGGTGACCGGCGGCGGGCCGGGCGTCATGGAGGCCGGCAATCGTGGCGCCGACGATGTTGGCGCGCCGTCGATCGGTCTCAACATCGTGCTGCCGCACGAGCAGGCGCCAAACGCCTACGTGACGCCGGAACTCTGCTTCAACTTCCACTATTTCGCGGTCCGCAAGATGCATTTTGTCATGCGTGCCAAGGCCGTTGCGGTATTTCCCGGCGGCTTCGGCACGATGGACGAGTTCTTCGAAACGCTGACCCTGATCCAGACCGGCCGCATGGAACGCGTGCCGGTCATTCTGTTCGGCAAGGCTTTCTGGGCAAGGGCAATCGACCTTGATTTCCTCGCCGAGCAAGGCACGATCACTCCCGGCGACCAGGATATCATCGATTTCGTCGAGACCGCCGACGAGGCCTGGGGGATCGTCAGCCGCTTCTATAAACTTTGACATGCAAGCAGGACTTGAAGCGCGCCGGCTGCCTCAAGCAGGGACTTCGACGATTGCCGTGAGAAAGCCGGCGAGATCGTCGGTGACGAAGTCCACATCGTCCTCGTTGGCCGGGTCGCGTTCCCAAATTTCCGAGAAGGTCGGCTCGAAATTGCGCGGCACCACCAGCACCGTGGTCATGCCCAGCGATTTCGGTACCGACAAGTTGCGGGCGAGATCTTCGAACATCACCGCATTTTGCCCGGTAACGGCGTGGAGCTCGGCAAATCTTTCATAGGATTGCCGCGCTGGCTTGGGGTTCAGTCCGGCTGCGACGATATCGAAAATATCGTCGAAATGCTCGAGAATGCCAAGCTGCCGCGCGGTGCGTTCGGCATGCCGGCGATCGCCATTGGTGAAGATGAATTTACGGCCGGGAAGCTGGCGAATGGCGGTGCCGAGGACGGGATCGGGCACCAGCCAGGAATAATCGATGTCGTGCACTTTCTCGAGAAAATCGTCGGGGTCGATGCCGTGGCGCGTCATCAATCCGTTCAGTGTCGTGCCGTATTCACGGTAGAGCTCCTTTTGCAGCTTGCGTGCTTCCGCGCGCGGCAGCGTCAGCAATTCTCCGACGTAGGCGGTCATCTTCACATCGATCTGCGAGAACAGATTCGAATGGTGCGGATAAAGCGTGTTGTCGAGATCGAACACCCAGTCGGTGACATGGGCAAAGCGGGCGGGGTCGGGAAGTGTGGTCATACCGTCCTTATGGCACGAAACGATCTTTCTAACAGGAGGTTTATCCACCACCTATGCGCGCTAAGGATGGTGAAAATGGCGAAACGATTAAAATTTTAAGCATCGCCGAAAGGTGACATTCAGCGCTTGCTGGGACCAAGACGGACCAGTGGGAGCCAGCGATGAATCGCATAATTCTAAAGTCTGCCGCCATCGCTTTCGCCTCTGTAGCGGTCTCGCTTTTGCTGACGCTGATCGTCGTGCCGGCAATGGGGTTTCCGACCAATCGCACCATCTGGCTGACATCCACCGTCTGCCCGCTCGCGCTTGCCTGGGGCGTCGGCGCCTATACGTTCTGGCAGGGCGAAAGGTTGCAGACCGCGCATCGCGAGCTCGCCCGCGCCCATGCCCGACTCGCCGCCGCGCACCGGCGTCTGGCGGACAAGGCGAGCCGCGACGACATGACCGGCATGCTCAACCGCGAAAGTTTCTTTGCCGCCCTCGACGGCTCTCGGCGTAAATCCGATCGCGGGGCATTGCTGATCGTCGATGCCGACCATTTCAAGACCATCAACGACAGCTACGGCCATCTGATCGGCGACGATGCGCTGCTCCTGATCGCAAAGGCGATAGAGCGTGGCGTGCGCAGCGGCGACGTGCTTGGGCGTATCGGCGGCGAGGAATTCTGCGCCCTTCTGATTGGTGCCACCGAACACGAGGCCAGGCGCGTCGCTGAGCGCATCCGCCGTGAGGTCGAGCGTATCCGTTTCCGGCCCATCGACGAACGATCGGTTCCGCTGACAGTCAGTATTGGCGGCATCACCTGCGGCAGGGACGCCGCAGTGTCGGAGCTGATGCGCGCCGCCGACCAGCGGCTTTACGAGGCCAAGCATCGCGGCCGCAATCTGTCGATCATCGACCGCGATATTTCCGAAGCCGCCTGAGCTCGGCCCTGAGCCTTCCGCTGGGAGAGTTCCACCCTGTCTGCATTCAACCGCGCCGTGGCCAGACTGTCAAAATCCGAGTATGGCGATGCGGAACAGCAGGGCGGCGGCCGCCAGCGCGACCAGAGCGATGCCAAGGCCAATGGGAGAGCCCCAGCCATACCACTCCACCGCCAGCTTGGCGTATTTGAACTCCTCAGCCGGTGTGAGTGGGCCGCGCGTCGGGGTCTGATTCATTTTTTCACTCCTTGCAGGCTGCATAGGCCTTGCCTTGTGCCCGATGCAGCACATTACTATAATAGCCATAATGTTAGACAGATTGATAGTTAGATGATCGAAATAAATTCGTCAAGCATGAATCGGGCAGACATGAAGACCGCTATCAGCCTTGCCATTATGGGCTGGCAGGACGCGACGCAGGCTTATGACGAGGCAGTGGGCGATAGGCTTGGGCTGAGCATGGCGGAACGCCATTGCCTGGCGCTGCTCTATGGCGGCCCGCGATCGGCTGGCGAGGTCGCGGCCGCAACAGGGTTGACGCCGGCTGCGGTCACCGCGCTGATCGACCGGCTGGAGGCGCGCGGCCTGCTGACACGAACGCGCAGCCTCGAGGACAGGCGCAAGGTGGTCATAGAGGCGACGGAACTCACGCGAGAACTATCGACGCGCTATTATGGCGCGATCGCGCAGGAGGGGGAAAAGGTGATCGCCACATTCAGCGACATTGAACTCGCCACGATCCTGCGCTTCGTCACGGCATCCCTCGACCTTCAGCGCGACCAGCTGGCCCGGCTGAAGGCCGAGGCGTTGGAAACAACCGACAGCCTATAGGCTCGCCGGGTCGATCGCTGGCTCGCCTTTGCGGCGCGCCACGATCGCCGCAAGATCGGCTGTCTCGAAAGCATCACGCAGGGCGTCGAACGACGGCAGCACGAAATAGGCGCGCTGGAACTTGTCGATCTCGTAGCCGGTGCGCATTACGGTTTCCAGGTCGAAGGGAACATGGTGCGCCTCGCCGCCTTCGACCGCGAACTGAAGCTCTGTGAAGGATGACATCAGCCCAGCGCCGAAAGCCTTCAGCGGCTGGCCCGGCTCGCGTATCAGGCCGTATTCGACGGTGTACCAGTAAAGCCTGGTGATCATCTCGTCGCCGCCGAGCGCAATCACGCTATCGGCCTTCTTGCCATACATCTGCATGAAGTCGGCAAAGACCGGCTGCGTCAGGATCGGCACGTGACCGAAGAAATCGTGGAACATGTCGGGCTCGACAATGTAGTCGAGTTCCTTTTGGGTTCGCAGCCAGTTGGTGACCGGGAAGCGGCGGTTGGCGAGATGGTCGAAGAACGGCTGGGCGGGGATGAGCCCCGGCACGGCGACGATCTCCCAGCCGGTGAACTTGCGCAGCTTCTCGCTGACCGCACCGAAATCCGGGATCTTGTCGAGAAGGCCGAGTGCCGCGACGCCGTCGAGGTAGGAGTGGTGGGCCAGCTTCCTGGTCAGCTTCGTCTGGCGGTCGCACAGCGTGCGCCACACCGCCTGTTCTTCGTCGCTATAATTGTAGCCCTGCGCCACGGTGAAATCGGCACGGCAGACGGAATAATCGCCGCGAAGGCCTCGCGCCGCGCATTCGCGGGCATAGTCGGCAACGTTCATTGTCATGGCTTGCTCTCCCTGGAAATCATGACCAGCGAATTGCCGGAAATTCTAGCCGGATCGCGCGAGGCAAATCAGCTTTGATGGTGGCTCAAATGCAGGGTTGGAGGTAAAAGACTCCACGATCGAGCTTTGGGAGAGTGAAAATGCCTCAATTTGACGAATTCGAGATCAAGATGCTCGACATCCTGCAGCGCGACGGGCGCAAGCCGGTATCGGAATTGGCGCAGCAGATTGGCCTGTCGACGACACCTTGCGCGCGGCGCTTCGAGGCTCTTCAGCAGGCGGGCATCATAAAAGGCTTCGCCGCGGTACTCAGCCGCCGCGCCGTCGGTCTGATGGTCGAAGTGTTCATCCAGGTGCGCCTCGTGACCCACAGCGACGGCTCGCCCGAAACCTTTATCGCCGCCGTGCAGCGCATGGACGAGGTGTCGTCGTGCTGGACGATGACTGGAGACTACGATTTCCTGCTGCATGTCATGGTGCCGTCGGTCGACCAACTCAATGCCTTCGTTATGCACCGGCTGATGCGACTCGAAGGCGTGCGCGACGTCCACACGCAGCTTGTGCTGCAGAACATCAAGGGACCCGGCCATGTGCCGCTGGCACATCTCAGACGATAGGCATTTCTGCGGAAAAGCTGCACACAAATTGCTGAAGCGAGCCAATCTCCGGAACTAGATCGCCGACTACGACATGCGGACCGCCATCGCATAAGGCCCGCCATGAAAATCGTCCTGATCAACCCGCCGCATACCGCCATCGGCAGCCGTGTGCCGGACGACCATCTGCCGCCGCTCGGTTTGCTGGCACTGGGCGGTCCGCTGATCGACGCGGGACATCAAGTGCGGCTTGTGGACGCCGAATTCGGGCCGATGGCGCTTGCCACGCTGGTCCGGGACGCCTTGAGCGACCATCCCGACTGCATTCTGATCGGCCATTCCGGCTCGACCTCTGCGCATCCGACAGCCCTGCTGATCGCCGGCATGGTCAAGGACATCCAGCCAGCGACAATCCTGATCTATGGCGGCGTGTTTCCGACCTATCATTGGCGCGACATACTGGCTGAAACGAATGTTTTCGACTTCATCGTGCGCGGCGAGGGCGAGGCGACCATCGTCGCGCTGGTCGAAGCGCTTGAGAAACGCAAGCCGCTGTCGGATGTGGCGGGCATCGCCTTTCCTGACGATTTGCGCCAGCCCTTTGCAACCCGGCCGGCAAGAACGATCATCAACCTAGACGACTACCGCATCGGCTGGGAACTGATCGACTTCAGTCGCTACAGCTATTGGGGAGGCAAGCGCGCGGTGGTCATGCAGTTCTCGCGAGGCTGTCCGCATCTGTGCAACTATTGCGGCCAGCGCGGCTTCTGGACGCGCTGGCGGCACCGCGACCCCATGAAGTTCGCGCGGGAGATTGCCTGGCTCTACCGCGAGCACGGCGTCGAGCTGATCAACCTTGCCGACGAGAACCCGACGTCGTCCAAAAAGGCCTGGCTCGCCTTTCTCGACGCGATGATCGCCGAGAATGTGCCGGTGCTGATCGTCGGCTCCACCCGCGCCGACGACATCGTCCGCGACGCCGACAGCCTGCATCTTTATCGCCAGGCCGGCGTCATTCGCTGGCTGCTTGGCATGGAAAATACCGACGAGCAGACGCTTGCATTGATCCGCAAGGGCGGCAGCACCTCATCCGACCGCGAGGCGATACGGCTGCTGCGCCTCAACGGCATCTTGTCGATGGCGACCTGGGTGGCCGGTTTCGAGGACGAAAGCTTGCGCGACCTCTGGCGCGGCTTCCGCCAACTGATCGCTTATGACCCCGACCAGATCCAGGCGCTCTATGTGACGCCGCATCGCTGGACGCCGTTCTTCAGGATTGCCAAGGACCGCAAGGTGATCCAGCTGGACGCCCGCCTGTGGGACTACAAGCATCAGGTGCTGCAGATGACCCGCCTCAAGCCGTGGATGTTGTTCTTCGCCGTCAAGCTGATCGAACTGGCGGTGCAGTCGCGGCCCAAGGCGTTGGCGCGTATCCTGTTCCACAAGGATCCGGAGCAACGGCATTCGATGCGCTGGTACACCAAAATGGGCCGCCGCGTCTGGTTCCGCGAAGTCTGGGGCTTTCTGGTCCGCGACCGCCGCCTGAAACATGGCCCGACGCTCGCCGAATTCTGGGGCTCGCCGCAAGACGAGGACGAGGAATCGATGGTTGTCGAACGCCTGCCGCGTCAGTCCGTGACCGCTATTTCGCCAAACGCTTGAGCCCCTCAGACACCCGGCCTCACGGCACGATTAGCGTGCCGGCGCCGTGTTCGGTGAACAGCTCGAGCAGCACCGCATGCGGCGTCTTGCCGTTAAGGATGACGACGCCTGCGACGCCGCGCTCGATTGCCTCGATGCAGGTCTCGACTTTGGGGATCATGCCGCCCGAGACCGTGCCGTCCTTGATCAGGGCCTTGGCCTCGGCCACGGTCAGCTCGTCGATCAGCTTCTTGTCCTTGTCGAGCACGCCGGGCACGTCGGTAAGGAACAGCAGGCGCGTCGCCTGGCAGGCGCCGGCGATGGCGCCGGCAAAAGTGTCGGCGTTGATGTTGTAGGTATGGCCGTCGCGGCCGGGCGCTACCGGCGCCAGCACCGGGATCATTTCGGACCGCGCCAGGAGGTCGAGCAATGTGCGGTCGACCTCGACAGGCTCACCAACGAAGCCCAGGTCGAGTACCCGCTCGATGTTGGAATCCGGATCGATCATGGTCTTGCGCGCTTTTTCGGCAAACACCATGTTGCCGTCCTTGCCGCACAGGCCGATCGCCCACTCGCCCTCGGCATTGATCAGCGCGACGATCTCCTTGTTGATCGACCCGGCCAGCACCATCTCGACAATCTCGACGGTCTTCTGGTCGGTGACGCGCAAGCCGCCCTCGAATTTGGATTCGATGCCCATCTTGCTGAGCATGGCGCCGATCTGCGGCCCACCGCCATGCACGACGATCGGGTTGACGCCGGATTGCTTGAGCAGTGCGATGTCGCGGGCGAAGGCCTTGCCGAGCGCGATGTCGCCCATCGCGTGGCCGCCATATTTCACCACGACCGTCTTGTTCTCGTAGCGCTGCATATAGGGCAGCGCCCTTGAAAGCAGCGCGGCCTGCATTTCGGCGGTGGCGGCGACATCCGTCATCGGCGTGGTTCCCAGCTTGGCATGAACGGCGGCGTCTTAGCGGGAATTGGACGAGGGGGCAAACGGCTTTGCTGTCACGATCGATCAAATCGGTACTACTATTTGTTTGACCATGATCTTGTCCGAAAACCGGTTCCCACCTTTCGGGATCATGGTCTATGCCGGCACCTGCAGCGGCGCCCGCCGTCCCAGCCAGCCCGAGATCTTTTCCATCTGCGCGGCGAACGACAGAAGCGTTTCCTCGTCGCCGGGGCGGCCGGCGGCCTGGACGCCGAGCGGCAGGCCGGTATCGGTGACGTAGACCGGAAGCGTGATCGACGGTTGCCCGCTGACGTTCTGGATCGCCGGCCAGTGGGTGAACCAGAGGCTCTTGTCCATCAGCTGGCCGAATAGCGGCTTGAACTTCAGCAGGCCGGCGAGGCGCAGCCTGTCCAGGACATTCTCGATGAATTCGTCGACGCCTTTCGGGTCCATGGTGCCGCAGGCGAGCGGCGGGTGCGCGATGACAGGCATCAGCACCGCATCATAGTGCGCGGTTTCGGTGATAAGCCGGCGCGAGGCGGCGTGCAGCCGCTGCAGGCCGGCGTAGATTTCGCCGGCCGAGAGGATTTCACCGAACCGGCTCATCACGCGCGTAGCGCGTTCGATATCGCCTGAGATGGAGCGGCCGACGCGCAAGGCCTCGCCCCGCATCGTGCCGGCCACCGCCGCGGCGACGGTTCTGGCGAAATCGGCGATGAAATCGCGATCGATATAGGGCAGGTCGATCTCCTCGACGCTGTGCCCGCCTTCGCGCGCCAGCGCGATCGCCGCATCCAGAGCTTTCAACGTCTCTTCCGATATCGGCAGGCCGAGCGGCGATTTTCGATAGAAGGCGAGGTTGAGCTTGCCCGGATCGCGCCCGGCCGCCGCAGCAAAACTGCCGGTCGGCGACGGTGCCGCGTAGGGCGACAGCGGGTCAGCCCCGTGGGTCAGGTCGAGCAGCAGCGCCGTATCGCGCACTGAGCGGGCCAACGCATGGTCGACGACGAAGCCGTACCAGCTTTCGGTGACGAGCGGTGTCAAGGGCACGCGGCCGCGCGAGGTTTTCAGCCCGACCAGCCCGGTACAAGCGGCAGGCACCCTGATCGAGCCGCCGCCGTCCGAGGCGTGCGCCACCGGCACGACGCCGGCCGCGACCAGGGCAGCCGCACCGCCCGAGGAACCGCCGGTCGTGTGCGCGGTGTCCCATGGATTGCGGGTGACGCCGTAAGCCACCGACTCGGTCACCAGCCTCAGTCCGTGTTCGGGTGCGGTGCTGGTGGCGATCGGGATCAGGCCGGCGGCCAGATAGCGTTCCGTCATGACCGAGTTGAAATCGGGGGTGAAAGCTGGGATGCGGCTACCGCCATGCGTCGGCACGCCCTTCATGGCGATTCCGAGGTCCTTCAGCGCAAAGGGCACTCCGGCAAGCGGCAGCTTGTGGTCGACGGTTTTCGCTCGCGCCCGCGCCGCCTCAAAAAGCGGTTCGGCAATGGCATTGATCTCCGGCCGGTTGGCCTCGGCCCGGGCGATCGCCGCATCGACGAGATCTTGCGGTGTGAGCTCTCCCTTGTGCACGAGTGCGGCCTGGCCGGTTGCGTCATGCTCCCACAGAACCCGCTCGATCGACATGGTCACCCTCCCGCTGATGGCAAGCTAGCGGGAGGCGATTCCATTGGCAATCGAGGCTGGCGCTGCCGGTGCGCAAGACCATTTCAGTCGTTGCAAACACATTGCAATCGCCTAATTTGGCGGCCGATGACGCCGCAGGACATCAGCAACCTGATTGTCCGGACTTCGATGAAGGACCGGGCTGCGTTCGATCTGCTCTACCGGCAGACCAGCGCGAAACTTTTCGGCGTCTGCCTTCGTGTATTGAAGGATCGGGGAGATGCAGAAGAGGCGCTTCAAGAGATCTTCGTCAAAATATGGACGAAGGCGGACCGTTTTGCCGTTTCGGATCTGAGCCCGATCTCCTGGCTGGTGGCCATTGCGCGCAATCATGCGATCGATCGGATCAGGGCGCGGCGAGAGCCTGCCGCCTATATCGATGCCGCGCTCGACGTGGCCGATCCGGCGCCGGGGCCGGAGGCCATGGCCGTGGCGGGCGGTGAGTCCGGACGCATCTACCATTGTCTCGAGGAGTTGGAGAAGGACCGGGCGGCGGCCGTCCGGGGCGCGTATCTGGACGGCAAAAGCTATGCCGAGCTGGCGGAGCGCTATGGCGTACCGCTGAACACGATGCGGACCTGGCTGCGTCGCAGCCTGTTGAAACTGAGAGAATGCCTGGAAAGATGACGCTGGCTGACGACAATGGACCGGAACGTGGGGGCGATGGCCTGTTCGCCGCCGAATACGTTCTTGGCGTTCTGGCCGCCGATGAACGCGAGATCGCGTCGCGCCGCATCGATGCGGACGCCGCCTTCGCGCGCCTTGTCGATAGCTGGGAGGCGCATCTTTCGCCGATGGCCGCCGCCTATCCGGAGACAGAGCCTCCGATCAGGGTCAAGGAAGCATTGGACCGCCGGCTGTTCGCTGCAGAGCCGCGCGCCGGCCTCTGGTCGAGCCTTGGCTTCTGGCGCGGTCTCGCCGCTGCCGCCGTTGCGGCGCTGGCGATCTACATCGCCGTGCCTTACTTCCGCCCGCCCACCGAACCGCCGCAGACGCGGCTTGTCGCCTCGCTGGCGGCCGAAGGCAGCGACGTCAAATATCTCGTTGTCTACGATGCCGCCCGTCACGAGGTCGGTCTTTCCCACGTTTCCGGCGAGCGGGCCGCCGGCAAGGACTTCGAATTGTGGATGATCGAAGGCAAGAAGGCGCCGGTGTCGATGGGCGTCATCCCGGCCGGTGCGACCGCGCATTTGGCCATCCCGCCCGCCGTTCAGGAGAAGTTGGCGCAAGGCGCCGTGCTTGCGGTCAGCGTTGAGCCTGCCGGCGGTTCACCGACCGGCCAGCCGACTGGACCGGTGGTCGCAGCGGGCGATCTGAAGAGCATCTGACCGCTTCTCATCTCCCGGAAGCAGACCTGAAAATCTATCTTCCGCGATTTAAACGCCTGCAAAGCTTGTTGGTGGTTGTCGATCCGCGCCGGGAAAATTTCAGTGGCACAATTTTTTGCGGAGAGGACGAAACTCAGGATTTTCCATCGCGTATCTCCTTGCGTTCCCGAATGAGGGGAATGATAACCCGAGGAGATTGAAATTATGCGTAAATTCGCCACCCTTTTGCTTGCCGGCACGGTCGCCATTTCTGCGCTCGCCACCATTGCCTATGCCCAAAATCCAATGGTCGGCGGCGCCGCCATGTATGCCCAGAAAAACATCGTCGAAAATGCGGTCAACTCGAAGGACCACACGACGCTGGTCGCTGCCGTCAAGGCGGGCGGCCTGGTCGATACGCTGCAAGGCGCCGGCCCCTTCACCGTGTTCGCGCCGACCAACGAGGCCTTTGCGGCACTTCCAGCCGGCACGGTGGAGACGCTGCTCAAGCCTGAAAACAAGGACAGGCTGGTCAAGATCCTGACCTGCCATGTCATCGGCGCCAAAGCGATGGCCGCCGACGTCGCCAAGATGGTCAAGCACGACGGCGGCACGCACAAGGTCAAGACGGTCGGTGGTTGCGAACTGTCGCTCAAGACCGACGGCGGCAAGGTCACCGTGACCGACGAAAACGGCAACGTCGCCAATGTGACGATCGCCGATGTCGAACAGTCCAACGGCGTCATCCACGTCGTCGATAAGGTTCTCCTGCCGAAGATGTAACAAACGCACGCTGCCGGCGAAGATATCCCCAGGGGCCTCCCTGCGCACACTCCGCGCCGTTCACGCAAGATGGATAGGCGCGGAGTCCCGCTTTGAGGACAGCGATCGTCACCGGCTTTTGATTTCCGTGTGGCGGTCGAATTTGGCACAAGCAGTAACAGGAGGAATGGCCATGAACCGTCGCGAGCTTCTTTTGAGTGGTGCGGCAGCCATTGGCGTTGTCGCAGGCGCCACCGCGCTGCGCATGGGCGGAGCCCAGGATGCACGCGCGGCCGAGACATTCGAGGTTACCAAGACCGAGGCCGAGTGGCGCGCCATCCTGTCCGACGCGGCCTTCAATGTGCTGCGCAAGGAGGGCACCGAATATCCGGGCACCAGTCCGCTGCTCAACGAGCACCGCAAAGGCATCTTCGCTTGCGCCGGCTGCGGCCTGCCGGTCTATTCGTCTGAGACCAAGTTCGATTCCGGCACAGGCTGGCCGAGCTTCTGGCAGGAAATCCCGAATTCCATCGGCAAGACCGTGGACAGGTCGTTGGGCATGACCCGCACCGAGGTCCATTGTCGCCGCTGCGGCGGCCATCTCGGTCACGTCTTCGACGACGGTCCGCCGCCGACCGGGTTGCGGCACTGCATCAATGGCGTCGCCTTGACCTTCAAGCCGGCGACGGCGTGAGGATGGCCGCGCCCCTTACTTTGTCGGAGCGCGCTAGAGCACGTCCTGTGATCGATGAATCGATTGTGATGTGACGGCTGCGTTTTGTGCTGATTCAACATCCACCTCGATGGAGGTGGACGATGGGAAGAGCATTGAGCGGTGATCTTCGGTCGCGGGTCTTGAAGGCTTCGGACGAGGGCATGTCGGCGCGGCAAGCGGCGGCGCGATTCGGCGTGGGAGTGTCCAGCGCGATCCGCTGGATTGCGCGGGCGAAGATCGGCGAACTGGCGCCACGCCCGCAGGGCCGCCGCCGCGCCTCCAGCCTCGATGCGCATGAAGCCTTCATCGTCGGGCTGATCGAGGAGCGCAAGGACATCACGCTGAACGAGATGGTGGAGCGGCTCGTCGCCGAGCAGTCAGTGCGGATCAGCCGCAGCGCCTTGAGCGCCTGGCTTCGCGGTCACGGCTGGACATTCAAAAAAAGTCCGCGCACGCACTGGAGCAGGGTCGCCTCGACATCCTGAAGCGGCGCCGGGACTGGTTCGACGGCCAGCTCGATCTTGATCCGGCGAAGCTCGTGTTCATCGATGAGACCGGCCTCTCCACAAAGATGGCCCGCCTGCGTGGAAGAGCGCCGCGCGGCGAGCGCTGCCGGGCCGGCGTGCCGCATGGCCACTGGAAGACCACGACCTTCACCGGAGCGCTGCGGCTGACGGGCATGACTGCGCCCTTCGTCTACGACGGCGCCATGAACGGCAACGTGTTCCTGGCCTATGTCGAGCAGGTGCTGGTCCCTACATTGTCGGAGGGCGACGTAGTCGTTATGGACAACCTGCCCGCCCACAAGGCCACCGGCGTGCGCGACGCGATTGAGGCCGCAGGCGCGAGCCTGCTCTACTTGCCGCCCTACAGTCCCGACTTCAATCCGATTGAGAACGCCTTCGCCAAACTCAAGGCGCTGCTGCGAGCAAAGGCCGAGAAAACCATCAAGGCTCTCTGGGACGCGGTCGGCGCGATCGTCGACCTCTTCACCCCAGCCGAATGCGCCAACTACTTCAAAGCCGCAGGATATGAACCTGATTAAACAGGACGTGCTCTAGAGCATCGGACCCAAAAGTGCGAAGCGGTTTTGGGAAAATCCGATGCTCAAACAAAAAGTTGGAGCGGTGGAGTGTCCGCCGCTCCAAGACTTCGTAATGGTTGATTTTGCGCATGACCCCGAAAATCGCTTTTCGGGGTCATGCGCGAGGGCGCCAGGCGGGGGATCCAGCGCGCCTCAATGGCCTCCGCCACCGCCGCCCTGAGGGGCTGGCTTGCGGATCACCAGGGTGAAGAGCCCAAGCGTCGCGAACAAAACCGTCAGCATGAAGAATACGTCCATGAACGACAGCAGCGACGCCTGCTGCTGGACCATGCCTGACAGTTTGGAGATGGCCGCCTTGGAGGCGTCGAGCCCGGCGGTCTGCTCGAAGTTGAGCGTCATGTTCTGCAGCTTCTGTTGCGCAGCGGCACTTCCCCATTGCACGTGCTCGGAGAGCCTGGCGTAGTGGAAGGCATTGCGGTCGATCAGCACGGTGTTGATGACGGCCAGGCCGACGGCGCCGCCGAGATTGCGGGTCAGGTTGAACAGGCCAGACGCATTCTTTAGCCGCTCCGGCGGCAAGGTTCCGAGCGCAATGTTGTTGATCGGCACCATGCACAGCATCATCGAGCAGCCGCGCAGGATCTGCGGGATCAGCAGTTCATAGAAATCCCAGTCGGCGGTGAGATGCGTCATCCACCAGGTTCCCGTGGCGAAGCCGAAGAAGCCGATCATCATCATGATGCGCGGGTCCATCTTGTTCGACAAGATGCCGGAGATCGGCGCGGTGAAGAACATGGCCAGGCCGCTGACGAACAGCGCCTCGCCGATCATCATCGAATCGTAGCCGCGGATGCGCCCCAGGAACACGGGATAAAGATAGGTCAGACCGTAGAGGCCGATGCCGACCACGAAGGAGAACAGCGAGCCGAACGCAAAATTGATATTGCTGAAAGCCCTCAGATCGACAATCGGCTCCTCGGCGGTGAACACGCGCCAGAAGAACAGCACCGCGCCGAAGGTCATGATGACGGCGCAGACGAACACCGCCTGATCCTGCAGCCAGTCGTTGTTGGGACCTTCCTCCAGCACATATTCCATGCAGCCCAGGAAGGCGGCCATGCCGGCAAGCCCCCACCAGTCGAACTTGCTGAACAGCTTGAGATTGGGTTTGTCGAAGTCGATCAGCGACCAGGCGGCCGTCGTCACCAGAATGCCGGGCACGACGTTGACCAGGAACAGCCAGTGCCAGGACATGGCATGGCTGATATAGCCGCCGACGGTCGGGCCGATGGTCGGCGCCAGCGTCGCCACCAGGCCGATCATCGGAGAGACGACGGCGCGGCGGGACGGCGGGAAGATGGTGAAGGCGGCTGCAAAGACGCTCGGGATCATGCCGCCGCCGATGAAGCCCTGCACGGCGCGGTAAACAATCATCTGGTCGATATTGGTTGCGGTTGCCGCCAGCGCGCTGGCCGCGGTGAAGCCCGCCGCCGAGATTGTGAACAGCACGCGCGTCGACAGCATCCGGCTGAGGAAGCCGGACAGCGGGATCATCACGACCTCGGCAATCAGATAGGCCGTCTGCACCCACGGGATCTCGTCCGAGCTGGCGCTTAAGCCCGCCTGGATCTCGGCCAGCGAGGCTGAGACGATCTGGATGTCCAGGATCGCCATGAACATGCCGAACACCATCGCCAGGAAGGCGATGACGCGGCGGATCGGCATGTGATCTGTCTGGGCCGGGATGGCCGACACCGATCCGGTAATGGTTGCGGTCGCCATGACCCTTGCTCCCGGTTCCGCTTTACTTCGATGCCGAAGGCGCCGTGCGGCTGTCGACGACGACGACGACGCTCAGGCCGGCGCGCAGTTTGCCCGTCTTCAGCACATCCGCGGGCACGTCGATGCGAACCGGAACGCGCTGCACCACCTTGGTGAAATTGCCTGTGGCGTTCTCCGGCGGCAGCAGCGAGAACACTGCTCCCGAAGCCGGCGCCAGCGACGACACGGTACCCTCGAAGTCTTGGCCATCGATCGCGTCGACCGACACCCTGACCTTTTCACCAGGCACTAGCCGGGCAAGTTGCGTCTCCTTGAAATTGGCGACGATGTAGAGCTTGTCCATTGGCACGATGACGGCGAGCTTCTGTCCGGGGCTGATCAGGTCACCCTGCTCGACCGAGCGGTTGCCGACCACGCCGTCATAGGGTGCGCGCAGCACGGTGAAAGACAGATCCCGCACCGTCTTGTCGTGGGCAAGCTGCAGCGAGGCCAGCGTGCTGGCCGATTCCGCCCGCTGCGCCTCGAGCACGCCGATATTGGCCTGAGCCGCCGCGATCTGCGCGTCGGCGCCGGCTAGAGCGGCATTGGCTTGCTCGACCGCCGTCTGGGCATCGTCCAACTGGGCCTGAGTACCGACGCGGGTCTTGAGCAACTGGGCGGCGCGGACCTGAACCCGCTTCGCATTGTCTGCCGCGGCCTGGTCGGCGGTCTTCTGCGCCTGCGCCTGCTTGAGCGAGGCGCGGGCGGCTTCGGTCTGGGCATCGATGCGGTCGAGCGTCTTGCTCAACGTGGCGATCTGCGCCTCGGCCTGGGCAACGGCTATCTTGTAGTCACCGTCATCGACGATCAGCAGCGGGTCGCCGGCCTTCACCTGCTGGTTCTCAGTCACTTTGACCTGATCGACATAGCCTGAGATTTTTGGCGAGATGAACGCCGTGTCGGCCTGGACATAGGCGTCGTCGGTCGAGATCATGAAGCGCCCGTCGGTCCAGTAGTCATAGCCATACCATGCGCCGGCGCCCAGCAGGGCCAAGCCGATGATGGGCAACAACATCGAGCGCATAGAGCGCTTCTTTTTGGCGGGAGCCAGCGGGGTGATGTCGGCGGGCTTGAGAGGGGCTTCCGGCGCTTCGATCGCAGGTTGGACCTTGGCGCTGGGGAAAGGGCGGACTTCGGCACTGGTGGGCGCGTTCGAGGACATGATATCTCTCTAAATTAATTGGCGCTGAATGTTGTCAGACTGAACCGTTCGGTTCGATATCGACGTTGACTTAGCGCTTAAACAGGCCCATATCAAGAGCAATCGAACCGGATGGTTCGAATTATTTTACGAGGTGTGACATTATGGCCGAAGCCCCCAAGGCCGCTCCTTTGTCTGATTCAGGCCCATTATCCAGCGCTGGCAAGGAGCAGTGCGATCTGCTGGACAGTCTGCCGCGCGGCCGCCCGGCCGCGGGGCAAGACCCGGTCAAGCGCAGCCAGATCATCGAGGGTGCGCGCCGTGTCTTCATCGACAAGGGCTTCGAAGCCGCGTCGATAAACGACATTACGCGCGAGGCCGGCGTGTCCAAGGGCACGATCTATGTCTACTTCGCCAACAAGGAAGAGCTGTTCGAAGCGCTGATCGAGGAAGAACGCGGCACGATCTTCAAGAACATGTATGAGGTGCTCGACCAGATCGGCGACCTTCGCCAGACGCTGGTGAAGTTCGGCATCGTGCTATCCATGAAGATCACTTCGGCTAGGGTCATCCTGGCGCAGCGGACGGTGATCGGTGCGTCGGAACGGATTCCGGAGCTTGGCGCGCGATTTTACGAACGCGGGCCGAAGCGCGGCCATGACAGGGTTGTCGTTTTCCTCAACATGGCTATCGAACGCGGTCTGCTGAAGATCGACGACGTCGAGCTTGCCGCCTATCAGTTCACCGAGCTGTGCCTGGCCGGTCTTTTCCGCCAGTGTATATTCGCCTATCGCACCAAGGCGCCAAGTGTGGCCGAGATCGAACATATCGTCAGATCGGGCGTCGACGTGTTCCTGAAGGCCTACGGCACAGAACAGCTTGCAGAGCAGGAACGGGCCTCCAGCCCCGCCTGAGCAGCCGTCGGAGTCCGTTGCCTATCCGCCATTGGCGGCGAGCACGATCGCCGCACGCAGTTCCTCGAGGCCCTCGCTCTTTTCCGACGACGTGGCGAGCACGAAGGGAAATGCCGCCGGGCGTTTCTTGATCTTCTGCAGCGTTTCCTCGACCAGTCGCGGTACCCCCGCCGCCTTGATCTTGTCGGTCTTGGTCAGCACGATCTGATACGACACCGCCGCCTTGTCGAGCAGCGACAGCACCTCGTCGTCCTTGGCCTTGATGCCATGGCGGGCATCGATCAGCACGTAGACGCGCTTCAGCGTCACCCGGCCCTTCAGATAGTCGAACACGAGCTTCGTCCACTCGTCGACCTTTTCCTTCGGCGCCGTGGCGTAGCCATAGCCCGGCATGTCGACCAGGGCCATCGGCGGCAGGTCGGCGCCTTCTCCCGAAAATCCGCCCGGCACGAAATAGTTGAGTTCTTGCGTGCGGCCCGGTGTGTTGGAGGTGCGCGCCAGCCCCTTCTGGTTGACCAGCGCGTTGATCAGCGACGATTTGCCGACATTGGAGCGGCCGGCAAAGGCGATCTCGGGCGGACCCTCCGGCGGCAGGAATTTCATCGCCGGCACGCCGCGGATGAATATCCAGGCTCGCGTGAACAATTCGATGCCAATCGTGGTCTTGTTCAACGCGTTCAAACCGCTGCCTCCAGAAGAAAAATGTTGCTGCCACGAATGGCATCGAGATTGCGGCTGATCTTTTCCACCGGCCAGTGCCACCACGCCAGCGCCAGCAGCCGCCGGATGGTCCTGTCGTCGAAGCGCATCTTCACCACCTTGGCCGGATTGCCGGCGACGATCGCATAGGCCGGCACATCGTGCGTCACCACCGACTTTGCCGCGACAATGGCGCCGTCGCCGATCTTCACGCCAGGCAGCATCACCGCTTCCATGCCGATCCAGACGTCGTGGCCGACGATTGTGTCGCCACGCACCTCCTTCGACCATGTCGCCGGGTCGAAACCCTCCTCCCAGCCGTGACCGAAGATGTTGAACGGATAGGTCGAAAAGCCGGACATGGCGTGATTGGCGCCGTTCATGATGAAACGCGCGCCTTCGGCAATGGCGCAGTACTTGCCGATGATCAGCCTGTCGCCGATGAACGGGTAATGATGCAGCACGCATTTTTCGGCGAATTTGTCGGGCCCGTCAGGATCGTCATAGTAGGTGAAATCGCCGATCTCGATGTTCGGCGCCGTCACCAGCGGTTTAAGAAAGCCGATGCGCGTGTGCAACGGGATCGGATGCTTGATCGATGGATTGGGTCCGGTCATATCGAGCTCCGTCGGGCAACTGCCAGCCCGGTCAAAATAGCGCGATCCGCCCGGCAGTACCAATCGCTTAATCCAGACCGCCAGCCTGTGCAAAAAGCCCCGGACGAACCGGGGCTTTGTGATGTCGCATCATCGGAGCGCCGGCTATTCCGCCGGCGACGGTTTCTTGCGGAACAGCGCGACCAGATTGTCCCACAATTCGATCTTGGCGCCCTGCCGCTTCATGATCACGCCCTGCTGGAGGATCGACAGCGTGTTGTTCCAGGCCCAGTAGATAACGAGACCGGCCGGAAAACCCGCCATCATGAAGGTGAAGATCACGGGCATCCAGGTGAAGATCGCCGCCTGCGTCGGGTCCGGCGGCGTCGGGTTCATGCGCATCTGCAGGAACATCGTCACGCCCATGATCAGCGGCCAGACGCCGATCATCAGCATGTGCGGCAAGGTGATCGGGATCAGCCCGAACAGGTTGAAGATCGATGTCGGGTCCGGCGCCGCCAGGTCCTGGATCCAGCCGAAGAACGGCGCGTGCCGCATCTCGATGGTGATGTAGAGCACCTTGTAGAGCGAGAAGAAGACCGGGATCTGCAACGCCACCGGCCAGCAGCCGGCGAGCGGATTGATCTTCTCGGTCTTGTAGAGCTCCATCATCGCCTGCTGCTGCTTCATCTTGTCGTCCGCGTATTTCTCGCGGATCTCGAGCATCTTGGGCTGCACCTTCTTCATGTTCGCCATCGACGCATAGGACTTGTTGGCGAGCGGGAAGAAGATGGCTTTGACGATGACGGTGGTGGCGAGGATCGCCAGGCCGAAATTGCCGAAGAATTTGTAGAGCGTGTCGATCAGCCAGAACATCGGCTTGGTGATGAAATAGAACCAGCCCCAGTCGATCAGCAGGTCGAACTGGCGAATATGACGGTCCTTTTCATAGGCGTTGATCGTCGAAACTTCCTTGGCGCCGGCGAATATCTCCGACTCCACGGTCGTCGATTGCCCTGGAGCGATTGTGACCGGATCGGACAGGAAATCGGACTGGTAGCTATGCGGGTGGGGTCCGCTTTTGAACTCGAAATAAGAGAATTTGGGCTGAAATTCGCGGCCGCTCGGCGGCACCAGGGTCACCGCCCAGTATTTATCGGTGATGCCGAGCCAGCCGTCGCTCGACTTGCCTGGTTTGTACTCCTTGTCCGATTCGACGCTGGAGTATTTGTATTCCTGCAGGCCCTCGCTTCCGGTAACGCCGATCAGGCCCTCGTGCAGCACATAGGTGCTGGCGATAGCCGGCTTGTCGAAGCGGGTGACGCGGCCATAGTTCGACAACGTCGCGGGTGCCGAGCCGCCGTTCTGGACCGTGTCGGACACGGTGAACATATATTGGCTGTCGACCGAGAAGGTGCGCTTGAAAACAAGGCCCTTGTCGTTGGTGAAGGTCAGCGTGACCGGCGTCGCTGGTGTCAGCGTCGCATTGCCGTCGGTCTGCCAGACCGTGTCGGGGCCGGGCAGCCTGCCCACATCCGGCGTGCCGGAAAAGCCGATCTCGGCGAAATAGCCGTTTGGCAGGGACGCCGGGTTGAGCAACGCAATCTCGGGCGAGGTCTTGTCGACCGTCTCCCTGTAATGCTTGAGCCGGAGATCGTCGAGGCGCGCGCCGGTGAGGTTGATCGAGCCTTCGAGGCTCGGCGTGTCGATCTTGACGCGCTTGGTCGAGGCAATCGCCTGCTCGCGGCCGGCCGGCGTCACCGCGTCGCCGCCGGGCGCGTTCGGAATGGCGCCCGGCTGCACCGGCGTTTCGCTCGCGCCGGGAGCGGTGCCTTGGGCAGCCTTCTTCTGCTCCGCCACGCGCTGTTCTTCGATGCGGGCGGCTTCGCGCTGCATCTCGCTGCGCGGCATCACGTAGAAATATTGCCAAAGCGCCAGGATCAGCACCGACAGTGCGATGGTGATGAAGAAGTTGCGGTTGTTTTCCATCGAAGCCCTTGGCCTATCGTGTTCCACGCAATCTGCGGGAGAGTTCGGCCTTCAACTGGCCGAACGGAGTCGTAAGCACGTCTTCGCGCCCGACGATGACATAATCATTGCCGGGCACCATGTCATCCGCGGCATGCGTGCGCACGGCCTCTCTGAGCCGCCGCCGGATGCGGTTGCGAACGACGGCGTTGCCGACCTTCTTGGTGACGGTATAGCCGACGCGCGGCGCCTCGCTGTCGCCGCGGCCCAGGACCTCGACGAGGAAAAGCCGCCCGCGGCGCTTTTCGCCACGACGGACGGCCAGGAATTCCGCGCGCTTCAGAAGCCGCTTGGGATGGGCACCCGTTGGCTTGCCGGTTGCGGGCAACGATCTTGTCTCTCGCTTGGTGCTCAGGCGCTGAGACGCTTGCGGCCGCGGTTGCGGCGGGCTGCGACGACGCCGCGGCCACCTTTGGTTGCCATGCGGGCGCGGAAACCGTGCCTGCGTTTGCGGACGAGTTTGGACGGCTGGTAAGTACGCTTCATTTGTTTAAATACCGCGGGGTGCGGCCCTTCTTGATTCTGTCACTTTGTAACAGGAGCTTTGCCGGGCCGGTTTTGGCGCGATCGAAACCGCGCCGGGACGAATG
The DNA here is from genome assembly GCF_040319905.1 of Mesorhizobium sp. M0833. Lineage (NCBI taxonomy): Bacteria > Pseudomonadati > Pseudomonadota > Alphaproteobacteria > Hyphomicrobiales > Phyllobacteriaceae > Mesorhizobium > Mesorhizobium sp. M0833. Next base: position 214,276 of record NZ_JAMYOQ010000005.1, read on the forward strand.
GCCCGAGCGTGAGCGGGCTTATAGAAAGAAGGGTTTTGGAAGTCAATCCAGCCTGTCGGGCCGGCGTTGTCGGACTGGCAGGGAGGTCCTTGCGGCCCTTTGTCCGGCTTCGACCAAGGATGAATTTGGCAAAAAAGCCGCAATCGCCTAATCTTGCCCGATCAAGCGATCGTGAAGACGAGCAGTCCTTAAGACAAGCAGCCGTGATGACAAACAGCCGTGACGACGAGCATGAGTGAAGTCCCAGCAACCGACGAAAGCATCGCCCAGGCGAAGGCCGCCACCCGCAGGGTGCCGCTGGCGCGCGGCCTGTCGACCAAGCTGCTGCTGCTCACCATCGTTTTCGTGCTCTTGGCCGAAATCCTCATCTTCGTGCCCTGGATCGCCAGCTACAGGCTGAGCTGGCTGAAGGAGAGGCTGAGCACCGCCGCCGCGGTTTCCATCGTCCTGGTGCAGGGCGAACCTGCCTCGCTGTCGCGTGCCGCCCAGAACGACGTACTGATGGCGATCGGCGCCAAGGCGATCGCCGTGCGCGACGGCGGCGTCTCGCGGCTTCTGGTCGTGGCCGAAATGCCGCCGCAGGTCGACGAGCATATCGATATCGCCAATGTCGGCATGATCAAGGGCATGACCGGCGCGCTGGACACGCTGTTTTTCGGCGGCAAGCGGATGCTGCGCGTTTTCGGGCCGGTTGGCGACAGCGACAAGGAATTCGAGCTGATCATGCCCGACCACCGCCTGCGCAATGCCATGCTGATCTATTCGCGCAACGTCGCCTTCGTCTCGCTGCTGATCTCGCTGTTCACCGCCATGCTGGTCTATGCCGCGATAGACCTGATCATGATCGGCCCGATCAGGACGATGACACGCTCGATGCTGTCCTTTTCCGAGGCGCCCGACGATCCCGGCCGCATCATTCACCCCGCCGCCCGGGCCGACGAGATCGGCGTCGCCGAACGCGAACTGTCGCAGATGCAGGAGCGGCTGCAGAAGATGCTGACCGAGCAGAAGCACCTGGCCGATCTCGGCCTGGCCGTGTCGAAGATCAACCACGACATGCGCAACATCCTCGCCTCGGCGCAGCTGATGTCGGACCGCCTGCGCCAGGTCAAGGACCCGACCGTGCAGGCCTTCGCGCCAAAACTGCTGCGCGCGCTCGACCGTGCGGTGTCCTATTCGGAGGGCGTGCTGGCCTATGGCCGCACCCAGGAGCCGCCGCCGTCGCGCCGCAGGCTGCGGCTGCGCCAGCTGGTCGAGGACGTCCAGGGCCTGCTCGACATCGAATGCGGCATCGAATTCGTCAATGCCGTCGATCCGGTGCTCGAGGTCGATGCCGATTCCGACCAGCTGTTCCGCGTGCTCACCAATCTTAGCCGCAACGCCGTGCAGGCGATGGCGGCGGACACCGAGAGCGCCGTGGTGCGCCGCCTGACCATATCGGCCGAGCGCATCGGCAGCGTCAGCCGCATCGTCGTCACCGACACCGGCCCCGGCCTGCCGCCAAAGGCGCGAGAAAACCTGTTCGCGGCATTTCGCGGCTCGGCCCGCAGCGGCGGCACCGGCCTTGGCCTGGCGATCGCCCATGAATTGATCCGCGCCCATGGCGGCACGGTGGAGCTGGTCGAATCGATCGGCGGCCGCACCACATTCGCGGTCACCATTCCCGACCAGCCGGTCCGGCTCGACCAGGCCCGCAACGGGCTGCGCCGCCCGGCGTAACGAACCGTTTCGTTACGGATCGTTTCAATTCACAAAGGGTTGGTCCGAGACTACGAGCCATCGGCTCGGCCGCCGTGCAACGGCTCGTTTCGTTACGAATGACCGATCCAAGACCACGACTTGTCGGCTCGGCCGCTGCGTGACGCGGTCTTGCCTTCGCCTGCCGGCGCATGAGGGCAAAGCATGACTGCAAAACTTTTGGCCAGGATCGGCTTGCTTTTCGCAAATTCAGTCGCTAGGGAACAGCTCACATCGCGGCCGGTCGCCAGGATCGGATCGCGGGGCTATGCCAAGCATGGCCTGTTGCGCGCCCGTAGCTCAGCTGGATAGAGCACCAGACTACGAATCTGGGGGTCAGGAGTTCGAATCTCTTCGGGCGCGCCATCAATCCAATGCACGGCCCGCCTCAGGCGACCTCGCGGGCGCGGTGCGCTCACAGCCGTCCGACAATAACCGGCGCCGGTCGTCGGAAGGTCGCGAGACGTGAGCGCTGCCCATGCCAAAAAGGGGATCGTCAGCTAATGCTGCTCAGTCGGCCTGCTTGATCTCCGGGCCCGGTTCAGTCGGCGGAGCTGGCGTGCAATCCTGACCAGTGCATTCCTGCACGGGATCTTGCGCCGGCGGGAGACAATTTTGGCCTTCACAATGAACGGGCGGCTGCGCTGTTGCGGCATTATTGTTCGGCGGCACAGGCCGATCCTCGGCGCGAACGGCTGGCATTCCAAGGTCGATCATGGCCGTGCACAAGAGCGCAATCCGAAGCAAATTCATTTTCGCCTCCGCACCTGACAGCGAGACGCAGACTATACCTTCGAACTGCGGCCAACATCCTGTCACTCCCGAACGGCGTTAACGGCGCGTTACACGCAGCGGCAGCTTGAGGGCGGACATACGGACGCTGTTCCGGCGAGGCCGTCTTCGAAACGGGCGGCAGGTCGGTATAGGGTTCGCACTTCGAAAAGCTTATGCTGTGCGTCCCGGCTCCCTCACCTAAACCGCACATTTTCCCTGGAAAGCTCTGCCACCGACCTGCATCCCATCAGCCGCATGCCGCGTTCGATCTCGGTTCGCATCAAGCCGAGCGCCCGTTCGACGCCGGCCTGTCCGGCGGCTGCCAACGGGAACAGATAATACCGCCCGACGCCGACGGCCTTGGCGCCCAACGACAGGGCTTTCAGCACATGCGTGCCGCGCTGGACGCCGCTGTCGATGATCACGTCTATCTTGTCGCCCACCGCGTCGACGATCTCCAACAACTGGTCGAAGGGGCTGCGCGAGCCGTCCAGCTGCCTGCCGCCATGATTTGACAGAACGATGCCGGTGCAGCCGATGTCGACGGCCTTTCTGGCATCGGCAACGCTCATGATCCCCTTCAGGCAGAACTGGCCGTTCCAGAAGCGGACCATGTCTTCGACGTCCTTCCAATCCAGCGACGGGTCGAGGATCTCCGTGAAATAGCGGCTGATGGAAAGCGCTCCGCCACCGAGATCGATATGGCCGTCCAACTGCGGCAGGCTGAACTTTTCGTGGGTCAAATAGTCGATAGCCCATCTCGGCTTGATCGCGAACTGCACCATGCCGCCGAGCGTAAGCCGAAAGGGGATGGAAAAGCCGGTTCGCAGGTCACGCTCGCGGTTTCCGCCGGTGACGCTGTCAACCGTCAGCATCATCACCTCGACGCCGGACGCCTTGGCGCGCTCCATCATGGCGCGGTTCAGGCCGCGATCCCTGTGGAAATAGAACTGATAGACTTGCGGCGTCCTGTGCTTGCGCACTTCCTCCAGGCTGACCGTGCCGAGCGACGAGACGCCGAACATCGTGCCGAACTTCTCCGCCGCCGCGGCGACGGCGCGCTCGCCGCTATGGTGACACAGCCGCTGGAGAGCCGTCGGCGAACAATAGACCGGCATCGCCAGCTTCTGGCCCATGACGGTGACCGACATGTCGACCTGTCCAACGCCGGCAAGGACGTTAGGGACGAGATCGCAGTCCTCGAAAGCCGCCGTGTTGCGCCGCAGCGTCGTCTCGTCGTCCGCGCCGCCATCGATATAGTGAAGATCGGGCCTGGCAGGCGCTGTTTTGCCAGCCGGCGGAAGTCCTGAAAATTGTAGCAGCTTTGCAATCGCATGAAATCAATCGGGTATATGCCGGGCCTGATGTCAAGCCTGTGCCATTGTCGATCGCCGGGCTCAGCCCGCCACAGCGCCAACCGACTCCCGCTCCACCAGCGGGCATTCGAGCTTGGTGATGGGATAGCGGCCGCGACCGGGAGCAGCGGGGACTTCGAGCTGCTCGATCGCCCATTGTCCCATCGCCATATGCGGCAGGATCGACGTCGTCAGGGGCGGGAACAGATGTCGCGCGATCTCCTCGTCGTCATAGCCGACCACCGAAATATCTCCGGGGATGTGCAGGCCAGCCTCCTTCAGCGCCTCGTAGCAGCCGATCGCGGTGCGGTCGTTCTGGCAGAAGATGGCGGTCGGCCGGTCCTTCAGCGCCAAGAGCTTGACGGTCGCGGCATAGCCGGCGCTCGCCGACCAATCGCCTTCGACGACCAGCGCCGGGTCGAACGGGATGTCGGCTGTCGCCAGCGCCCGGCGGTAACCCTTCAACCGGTCCTGCGCCGCCTGCATCCAGGGCTCGCCGGTGATGGTGGCGATACGGCGATGGCCATAGCTGATCAGGTGCCGGGTCGAGCTCTGGCCGCCGGCGATCTCGCTCGGCACCACGGCGGGGAAGGCATGGTCGGCGGTGTAGCAGTTGAGCAGGATGACCGGAATGTCGAGGCCGTAGAGATAGTCCGGCGCGACGATCTCGCGGGTGAAGATGGTCATGTAGATCAGCGCCGAAATGCCCCGCTTGGTCAGTGCCGCGATGGCCCGGGGCTCCATCACCTCGTCGCCCATGGTCTGCGCCACCAACACGACATTGCCGGCGTTCCACGAGGCTTGCCGCGCCCCTTCAATGGCGACGACCGCCTCCGGGCTGGTCGCCAACTGGTCGACGGCGAAGCCGATCACGCCATCCAGCCCGTCGAATGCGGCAACCGGGGCTCGCAAGGCAGAAAACACCGGCGGCGAATAGCCCAGCGTTCGCGCGGTCTCGATCACCCGCTCTCGGGTTTGCTGCGACAGCCTGATGCCCGGCGTGTTGTTGAGCACGAACGAAACCGTCGCCTGCGAACAGCCGGCGACCCTGGCGATGTCGGTCATGGTAACGCGGCCCTTGGGGTTTTTCCCGGACGGCTTGCGCCGCCTGGTACCCTCAAGGACGGGATCACGCAGTGGTTCGTTCATGTCGTTGGTACCTCGAATCTCGCGTTTATAGGGCGAAGCGCTACTAATAGATATAATCGACCCTTCTTGGGCGATGTAGTCCCCGGTTCAAAACGGTTGCGACTGGGGAGGCCTCTCTCCTTTGTGGCGAGAATCTCGACCAAACTAATACTCTTTACTAATATCCGGCATCCCTATAACGTCAATCCATCATGCCCGGACGATGTCGGACCGCGCATGTTCGGAACGCAAGCCAGCCTGGTATCGGACGGTTCCCGTCAGCCGAAGCTTGCCTGCCGCTCTGGGAAATGTCAGACAAATCGGACTATTTACGAACGGCGAATGAGTCTCTAAAGTCGACGATCGCGGCTGGAATGGCGTCGTTCTTCGCTGCCGGAAACCCTTGAGGAGGAGGGCGTCCAAGCCGCGCCGGCACGTTCATCATCAGCGAAAATTACTGAGTCAAAATGGGAGGTTGAATATGAAATCTGTGATACGAAATGCGTCCGTCGCCGCTGCGGCCCTGCTGCTCGGCCTGTCCGCCGGCGCAATTGCGCGGGCCGACGACAAGCCGACACTGGCCTTCGTCGTCAACGGCGCTTCCGATTTCTGGAAGGCGGCGGAAGCCGGCGTAAAGAAGGCTCAAGGCGAACTGCCCAACTACAAACTGGAACTCAAATATCCGGAGCAGTCCTCGGTCGCCATCCAGCAGCGCCTGATGGACGATCTGGTGACGGCCGGCGTGAAGGCGATCATGGTCTCGGCCGTCGATCCCAAGACGTCGACCGACGGGCTGAACAAGATCGCCTCGGAAACGGCGTTGTTCACCACCGACAGCGACGCGCCGCAGACCAAGCGTGTCGCCTATATCGGCTCGTCCAATGTCGATGCCGGCAAGCAGGCGGCGGAGATCGCCAAGAAGGCAATGCCTGACGGCGGCAAGTGCCTCGGCTTCGTCGGCCTGCTCGGCGCCGACAACGCCAAGGAGCGCATCCAGGGCATGAAGGAAGGTCTCGCCGGCACCAAGATCGAATTGGTCGACGTGCGTGGCGACGACATCGATCAGGCTCGCGCCAAGAAGAACGTCGAGGACGCGCTGGTCGCCAGCCCCGACGTCACCTGCATGGTCGGCTTCTATTCCTACAACACGCCGCGCATCTATGAAGCGCTGCGCGATGCCGGCAAGCTCGGCCAGATCACCGTCGTCGGCTTCGACGACGATCCGATTACACTGGGCGGCGTCAAGGAAGGCACCGTCGCCGCCACCGTCGTGCAGCAGCCCTTCGAATGGGCCTATCAGGGCATGAAGCTGATGGCTGCCTATCTCGAGGGCGACAAGTCGGGCATTCCCGCCGATGGCCTGATCATCATCCCGACCAAGATCATCGGCAAGGACGATGTCGACGCCTACGCCGCCAGCCTCAAGGCGATGTCTGGAAACTGAGCGAATTAGGTTGCGCCGGCTCAAGGTTCGCCTTGAGCCGGCGTTCTATTGACGGGCCTCGCGCGGCTCGTCAGTCTGAGGCCAAATGGCTCACCGGCTGCTGTCAGGCGTGATGAATTATTCCGACCCATCCATCGTTGCATCTGCGGACGCTCCGTTCCTGAGCCTCAACGGTGTGCGCAAGACCTATCCCGGCGTCGTTGCGCTGGACGGATTCTCGATGGAGGTCAGGCCCGGCGAGGTCATTGGCCTGGTCGGCGAAAACGGCGCCGGCAAATCGACGCTGATGAAGATCCTCGGTGGCGTGACCAGGCCGGACACCGGCACCATCACCGTCGATGGCGTCGCCCATGACGGGCTGACTGTCGAGGCCAGCATCGGCTCGGGCATCGCTTTCGTCCACCAGGAACTCAACCTGTTCGAAAACCTCGACGTGGCCGCCAATATCTTCTTCGGCCGCGAACCGCTGCGCGCCGGGCCGCTCAAGCTCGTCGACCGCGCCAGGCTGCGAGCGCAGGCGGCGCCGCTGCTCAAACGCGTGGGCGCCAATTTCTCGGCCGATACGCCGGTGTCGGCGCTGTCGCTGGCGCAGCAGCAAATGGTCGAGATCGCCAAGGCGCTGTCGATCAAGGCACGGTTGGTTATCCTCGACGAACCGACGTCCAGCCTGCCGATCGCCGAAACCGACAAGCTGCTCGGTGTCATCAAGGCGCTGAAGGCAGACGGCATCGGTGTCATTTTCATCTCGCACCGCCTTCACGAGGTCGAGCGCGTCGCCGATCGCGTCGTCGTGCTCAGGGACGGAATGCTCGCCGGAACCTTGCCGAAGAGCGCCATCAATCATGACCAGATGGTCAAGCTGATGATCGGCCGCATGCTGAAGGAGCGCGAGAAGGCCGCAGAATCGGCGCGCCCGCCGGGCTCCGTCGCGCTGTCGGTCAAGGCCATTCGCACCGCCGCCTATCCTGACCGGCCCGTCGACCTCGATGTGAGGCATGGCGAGATCCTCGGCCTGGCCGGCCTCGTCGGCTCCGGCCGGACGGAACTGGCGCGCGTGCTGTTCGGCATCGACAGGAGCTTTGGCGGCTCGTTCCAGCTTGACGGAAAAGACCTGGTTCTTGGTTCGGCCGCCGACGCAGTGGCCAACGGGATTTTCCTCGTCCCGGAAGACCGCAAGCTGACCGGCATCCTGCTCGACCTGTCGATTGCCCAGAACATCTCGCTGCCCAATCTGCCGGCGCATTCGCGGCGCTCGCTGGTCTCGGCCAGCGCCGAGACCGCCACCGCCGAAAAACAGAAGACCGATCTCGGCATCAGGGCGCCCTCCGTGCAGACGCGCACCGGCACGCTGTCGGGCGGCAACCAGCAAAAGGTCGTGCTGGCCAAATGGCTGGCGATGAAGCCGAAGGTGATGATCCTCGATGAGCCGACACGCGGTATCGATATAGGCGCCAAGGCCGAGATCTACGGGCTGATGCGGGCGCTGGCCGATGCCGGGGTCGCCGTGCTGATGATCTCCAGCGACATGGAGGAGGTGATCGGCGTTTCCGACCGCATTGCCGTCATGCATGAGGGCCAGATCTCCGGCATTCTCGACAAGGACCGGTTCAGCCAGGAAAACGTGCTGCTGCTGGCGGTCGGCAAGCAGCCGAAGTAATTCGCAGGCGTTGGGAGAAGACGATGAGCAAGAAAGATCTCGGCCTGCTGATCCTGATCCTGGTGGTCGGCGCGGTGGTGGCGATCATCAACCCGCGCTTCCTGCTGCCGATCAATCTCGCCAACACCTCGAACCTGATCGGGCTGTTCGGCATCCTGTCGATCGGCCAAGCCTTCGTCATCATCACCGGCGGCATCGAATTGTCGGTCGGCTCGGTGGTTGCGCTACTCGGTACGCTGTTCATCGATTTCATCGCCGTGCGGGAGATGGAGTGGCCTCTCGCCTTCGTGCTGATCATCGCGCTCGGCGCCATCATCGGCCTGATGCATGGCTGGCTGATCACCCGGCTGAAGTTGCAGCCGTTTGTCGTCACTCTCTGCGGCCTGCTGATCTATCGCGGCGTGGCGCGCTTCTACACTGCCGACGGCACCGCCGGCTTTGCCTTTGGGCAGAACTTCCCGGAACTCGAATTCCTGACGGCGGGGCGGTCCTGGGGCGTGCCGAACAGTTTCATCGCGCTGATCGTCATCGCCGTCGTCATGTGGGTGGTGCTGCACCGTTCGGTATTCGGGCGCTATCTCTACGCCATCGGCAAGAACGAGGAAGCGGCAAAATATTCCGGCATCCGCACCGGCCGAATCGTCATAGCCGCCTATGTCATCTGCGGCGTGCTGACGGCGCTGTCGGCTATCTATTTCGCCATGTACACACGCTCGATCTCGCCGGCGAGCCACGGCCAGTTCTACGAACTCTACGCCATCGCGGCAGCGGTGCTCGGCGGCTTCTCGCTGCGCGGCGGCGAAGGCTCGCTGATCGGCGTCCTGCTCGGCACGGTGCTGCTGCAGGAGCTGCAGAACCTCGTCAACCTGCTCGGCATCCCGTCCTCGCTCAACTTCGCCGTCATGGGCGGGGTGATCCTCATCGGCGTGCTGGTCGACCAGCAATGGGGCGTGTTCAGGGCGCGGCGGCGGATGCTGGAAGCTACCCGTAAGGGCGTGGCGGGTGCTGCCGCGGAATGACGCAAAAATAGCTGGATGAAATGCGCCGACTGCCATTGGCAGGCATCAAAAAGTTGGCCTGAGCTTCGCGACAGCAGTTCAGATTAATCTCCATTTGGAACGAAACCCGTATCGAAGCGTTTATTTAAGCTTTGCTATGCGGAGGCGTCCCATGCCCACGAATCCAGTAAGTACCGCAAAGGTCGGAACTCACCCTCTCCACCCGATGTTGATACCTTTTCCTGTCGCGTTTCTTGTCGGTGCCTTTGTCACCGACCTGGTTTTCTGGGGAACTGCCGATGCTTTCTGGGCACGGGCATCGATGTGGCTGATCGGGGCAGCCATCGTAATGGCCCTTCTCGCCGCGACAGCCGGTTTTATCGACTTCCTCAACGAGCCGCGCATTCGCGCCTTGTCGGACGCCTGGTACCACATGCTGGGCAACCTGACCGCGGTCGTTGTGGCACTGATCAATTTTTATCTTCGCTATGCCCAAGGCGCCGAAGCCGCGGTCCGACCATGGGGTGCGCTCTTGTCGTTCATAGTGGTCTGCATACTGCTGTTCACCGGCTGGAAGGGCTGGGAAATGGTGTATCGCCATCACGTTGCAGTTCTGGATACACCAGCGGATGCGCCAGTGAAGCCTTCGACAACCACTGCCACCGATACTCGTCACGCTGGTCGGGACCGGCACGCCGCATGAGGCCATAATCCCGAAAAGGGGGTACCGGCTTCCAAAGATATTGGTTAGACAAGTAGCGCCCATACCGAATGCATCGGATGGGCGCTACTTTAGATAAGGCCCGACATGTCGGAGAAGGCCATGGCCTTGCGCAGCACCTCGGCGAAGCGCTCGCCGGCGGCTTCACGAGGGCCGCTATTGTCGATCGAGGTGACACCCGGTCCGGACAGCGCCACATTGGCACTGCGCGCCAGCCGTGCCAGCACTTCGCCGCGCGACTCGCGACCGCGCAATGCCAGCCGCTCGGCCAGGATATCCGGTGTAGCCGTGATCTCGACGACAGCCAGATTGGCGTAGCGCTCCCGCAGCGCCGGGATGATCGCGCGCGAGACGTTGGCGATCGCGACACGGCCGTTGGAGACCGACCAGTCGACTTCGGCCGGGATGCCGTAGTGCAGGCCATGCGCCTCCCAGGAAATGGCGAAGGCGCCATCCGCTTCGGCCTCGACAAAGGCAGCATCGGCGAGCGTATCGTGATCCTCGGTGGCCGCATCGCTCGGCCGGGTGATCACCCGGCGCACGAACTCCAGCCGGCTCTCGCCGGCAAACACCGCGCGCGCATAGCCGATCACCGTGTCCTTGCCGGCACCGCTCGGCCCGACGACGGCGACGAAGACACCGTCGCGGATCGGAAATCCCGCGGCGGACAATTCACGCTCGACCGATGCCGACACCATCATGCGACCCGGCGTCCCTGCCGCCAGACCGTGCGGACGACCGGGACATGGTCGTCGACGCGCACGCGAACCAGATCGGCGCGCCGGCCGGGCTCGATGACACCGCGATCGGTGAGGCCGACCGCCTCGGCCGGGTTCTTCGAAACCATGGCCACAGCCTGCGGCAGCGAGATACCTTCGACCACGTCGCCGAGGAAGAAGGCCGACTGGATCAGGCTGAACGGAATGTAGTCCGATGACAGTATATCGAGCAGGCCGTCGCCGGCCAGCGTGCGGGCCGAGACATTGCCCGAATGCGAAGCGCCGCGCATGACGTTCGGCGCGCCCATCAATACGCCGAGCCCTGCCTTTTTCGAAGCCCTTGCTGCCTCCTCGGTGGTCGGGAACTCGGCGACGCGCACACCTTGCTCGATCGCTTCGTCGACATGGCCGACGGTCGCGTCGTCATGGCTGGCGAGCACGATGCCGCGCTCATGACAAGCCGCGGCGATGAAGCTGCGGTTCGGGCTCGAGTTCCTCGCCGATTCAGCCATCCGCTTTTCGCAGAATTTCTGGAAATCGCGATCCGTAAGCTTCAGCTTGCGCTGATAGTAGTAGGCGTAGGTCTCGAGATCGACGAATTGCCGCTGTCCCGGCGCATGGTCCATCAGCGACGCCAGCCTGACCCGCTCGTCACCGTCGAAATTGGCGAAGGCTGGAAGGCAGTCCGGCGCCGAAACCTCGCAGCGCAGATGGATGAAATGGTCGGCCCTGAGCCGGTCCTGCTGGACACTGTCCTCGATCGCGTCGGCCAGCTTGCGTATGTCGGCAGCCGTCAGGTCCGCATCCTCGTCCATGCCGACGCGCAAGGCGTCGAGCACGGTGGTGATGCCGGCGGTCGCCACCTGCGCGTCATGGGCGAGCACCGCGGCGATCGGGTTCCAGCGCACTTTCGGCCGTGGCGCGTAATGGCCTTCGAGATGATCGGTGTGGAGTTCGACCAGGCCAGGGATGATGAAGTCGCCGCCCATGTCCTCGCCGGTTCGGCCAGCGCCGGGAGCAATGTCGGCTATCACGCCGTCGCGCAGCACGATCGACCCTTGGACGATCTGGTCGGCTAGCACGATCCGGGCGTTGTCAAGAACAGTCTCGGCGGTCATTTCAAGCAGTCCTTGCAGGATTTTGCAGCCAACTGGAACCAATTGGCGTCGCACAAACGCGGTTAGAGCAAATAGTCATTAGGCAGTTCTTCTGGCCGGGCGGCGCCCGAGCGCGTGATGGGACAGCACCATGAACGGCGCGCCAGGTTCAGTTTCCACAAACAGCGTCAGCGCGTCCACCGGCACCGGCCTTTGCAGCACGCCCGCAAACAGGCTGTCGATTGCTAAGCGAAGACGAGGGCTTTCCTGTGACGAGACCCGGCCGGACAGCGTCATGTGGAAGCGAAACGTCTCGAACACATAGGGATAACCCCATTGGCAGAGATTGCGGAACTCGTCGGGCTTCAGCGAATCGGGGCTGCGCCGTTCGATCTCGGCTTCCGTCAACGGCGCGCGAAAGCGGTCGAAGTCGCGCACCACATCATCGGCGAAGCGGTTGAGCGACGGCAGCGGTGCTTCCGGCACCAGCGCGAAGAAGCCGTCGATCTGGCTGACGACGAGGCGCGGGATCGTAACCACCGGCGTCGCCTCGGCAAAATCGTCGAGTGCCGCGCGAAGCGAGGTTTCCGTCTCATTGGAGGCCAGTCGAAAGGGCGCCTTCAGCGTCGCATGAAAGCCATAGCGGCGCGCCGAAGCGGTATGGAAGGCAACTTCTGCCGCCGACAACTCGCCTACTGCCTCGACCGGCTTTGTGGCGGCACCGAATGGGTCGCGGCCGAGCCAGTTGGCGGCGATCCGTGCCAGCGGTTCGTCCTGTCGGGGGGTGAAATAGATCGCGTAGCGCATCGAAAGTCCTTGTCAGCCCCGCTGCCATAGGTGATTTCCATGACGAATTGACGAAGCTTTGCGGCGTTTTCGGTAACAAAACCACACAGCCGGGTCGTTAGCCGACGATTTTTCGCTTGGACCAGCGGTTGGGGCGAAGGGAAGTGGTCAGGCCTTCATCAGCCATTCGTGCTCGGGCGCGTTGTGGAATTTCCACGTCCGCTTCGGTCCGGCCATGACGTTGAGATAATAGAGATCATAGCCGTGGCAGGCTGCGCAGGGGTGATAACCCTTGGGGACCAGCACGACGTCGCCGTCCTCGATCGCCATCGCCTCGTCGAGCGAACGAGCACCGTTCTGGTCGGCATCGGTGTAGACGCGCTGGAAAGCAAAGCCCTGTGGCGGGTTGAGACGGTGGTAATAGGTCTCCTCCAGATAGGATTCAGCCGGCAGATTGTCCTGGTCGTGCTTGTGCGGCGGATAGCTCGATGTGTGGCCGCCGGGTGTGATGACCTCGACCACCAGCAAGGAATCGGCCGGCTTGCCCTCCGGCAGGATGTTGGTGACGTAGCGCGTGTTGGTGCCTTTGCCGCGAACCTCCTGGCCGAGATCGTCGGGCCCGATGACACGGACCGGCAGACCGCCGCCCAGTCCTGGCGCCGAGCAGACGGCAAGTTCGAGATCGATATCGGCGCTCACCGACCACTCCGACCCCTGCGGCACATAGACCGACCAAGGCTTGCCTTCGAACGGCGACATGCGTTCGCCCAGCAGGCCGAGATCCTTGCCGCCGGCTTTGGCCTTGCCCTTGCCGGTGACGAACACCAGGCAGACCTCACGATCCGCGGTTTGCCCGGAAGCGCTCTCGCCGGGCCTCAGCCGATGCAGATCGAAGCCGACATAGGTCCAGCCGGCGTTTTGCGGCGTCACATGAGCGACGCGGCCGTGGCCCTTATTGGCTTTGATGAGCAGCTTAGACATGGTCATTCCTTCGGTTTGGCGTCCGCCGATGGCTTGTCCTCGTCAGCCGGCTTGTAGAGATAGAAGAATTGCCAGACGGCATAGCCGGCGAAGCCGAGCGCGATCACGCCCCAGAACGGCGTGCCGGTGGCGAATTCGATCACCGACCAGACCAGGCAGACCGCGACAACGGCAACGCGCCGCCACAGCGGCCGGAAAAACGGGTGCTCGGAGTCTTTCATCGGATCACCCCCGGCATCGGATCAGCCCTTCCTCGCGAGCCTCAAGCATTGGGAAAGCCCTGTGTCTCCACCGTATAGCCGGCCGCTGTCATCACCCGCATCAATTCCTTGTAGCCGACCTGCGCCATTTTGAGCGGCGGGTTCTTCTTCGGATCCTGCTCGGCCTCGACCACGAACCAGCCTTCATAGCCATGGTCGGCGAGCCTCTGGACGATGGCGCCAAAGTCCAGCGAGCCATCTCCCGGCACGGTGAAGGCACCAAGCGCCACCGCATCGAGAAAGGATTGCCTGCTACGATCCAGCTTGTTGATCACCTCCATGCGCACGTCTTTCACATGCACGTGGTTGATGCGCCGGTGGTGGTTATCAATAGCGCGCAGCACATCGCCCCCGGCAAAGGCCAGGTGACCCGCGTCGAGCAGCAGTGGAATGCCTTCTCCCGAATAGCGCATGAAGGCGTCGAGCTCTGGCTCGGTCTCGACCACCGCCGCCATGTGATGGTGATAGGAGAGCGGCATGCCTTGCTCGGCACACCATTCGCCGAACTGCGTGAGCTGCTTCGCGTAGGCTTTCATCTCATCGTCCGAAAGCCTGGGCTTGCTGGCGAGGGGTTTCGAGCGGTCGCCCTGGATGGAGCGGCCGACTTCGCCATAGACGATGCAGGGCGCATTCACCGCCTTGAACAGATCGATCATCGGCTGGATACGATCCTTGTTTTTCGCCATGTCTTCATTGACCAGCGTCCCCGAGAACCAGCCGCCGCAAAGTGTCACGTCGGCCTCTTTCAGGATCGGCAGCATGATTTGCGGATCGTTGGGAAAGCGGCGGCCCATTTCCATGCCGGTAAAGCCAGCCGAGCGCGACTGGCCCAGGCACTCCTCCAGCGACACATCATCGCTGAGTTCGGCAAGATCGTCGTTCCACCATGCAATGGGGGACATGCCCAGTTTGGCTTTCAAGTCGTCACTCCAGTTTCGGACATTTCGAGGCGCGTTCGCGGATGGCTCAAAGAACCCGCCCGCTCAGCGCTTCCTCGTATTTCTTGCGCGCCGCATTCACTTGCGGCCGTGCCGAGACTTCCGGCACTGCGACATCCCACCAGCTTCCACCGGCCTCGGTCGAAACCAGCGGGTCGGTGTCGATGACCAGCACGGTCGTTCGCGTGTTCTTCTTCGCTTGCGCCAGCGCCGTTTCCAGCCCGGCGATCGATGGCACTTTTTCGGCAATCGCACCCATGCTCGCAGCATGTGCGGCGAAGTCGATCTCGGGCAAGGTTTCGTGACGGGCGTCCTTCAGCAGATTGTTGAAGTTGGCGCCGCCGGTCGCCATCTGCAGCCGGTTGATGCAGCCATAGCCGCGGTTGTCGAGCAGCACGATGGTCAGCTTGAGGCCGAGCATCACAGAGGTCGCGATCTCGGAATTGAGCATCAGGTAGGAGCCGTCGCCGATCATCACGACTACCTCTTGGTCCGGCTTGGCCATCTTGACGCCGAGTCCGCCGGCGATTTCATAGCCCATTGTCGAGAACCCGTATTCTGCGTGGTAGGAGCCGGGCGCACCCGCCTGCCAGAGCTTGTGCAACTCGCCGGGCAAGCCGCCGGCGGCATGGAGCAGTACCACGCCGGAGCCCATGGCGCGCTGTACGGCGCCGATCACCTGCGCGTCGGACGGATAGGCGGCATTGGTCGACGCAGTCACCTTGCCCGCCTCCGCCTGCCACTCCTTTTTGCCCTTGATCGCATTGTCGGTCCAGGCGGCAGGCGCCTTCCAGCCCTTCAGCGCCTCGCCGAGTTCGGCGAGCCCTTCCGCCGCATCGGCGACCAGCGTCAGCGCCTGGTGCTTTCCGGCGTCGAAGGGCTGGACGTTGAGTCCGATCATGGTCCTGCCGGCGTTCTTGAACAGTGCCCAGGAGCCGGTAGTGAAGTCCTGCAGCCTGGTGCCGACGGCAAGCACGACGTCGGCCTCTTCGGCCAGCCTGTTGGCAGCCGAAGTGCCGGTGACGCCGACCGCCGCCATGTTCAGCGGATGATCGTCGGGCAGCGAGGATTTGCCGCCTTGCGTCTCGCAGACCGGAACGCCGGCGTCCTGCACCAGTCTGGCCAGTTCACCCGAGGCCTGCGAATAGAGTACGCCGCCGCCGGCAATCACCAATGGCTTCTTCGCCGCTTTAAGTGCTGCCACCGCGGCGGCCAGCTCCTGGCGATCCGGACGTGGTCGCCGCTGATGCCAGATTCGTTCGGCAAAGAAGCTCTCGGGGTAGTCATACGCTTCTGCCTGCACGTCCTGGCACAGCGCCAGCGTCACCGGGCCGCATTCGGCGGGATCGGTCAGCACCTGCATGGCGCGGTTGAGCGCCGGCATGATCTGCTCCGGCCGGGTGATGCGGTCGAAATAGCGCGACACCGGCCGGAGGCAGTCATTGACGGTCGCCGTGCCGTCGGAGAAATCCTCGGCCTGCTGCAGGACGGGGTCGGGAATGCGATTGGCAAAGACGTCGCCGGGCAGAAACAGGACAGGCAACCTGTTTACATGCGCAAGCGCCGCAGCGGTCACCATGTTGAGCGCGCCGGGGCCGATCGAACTGGTCGCAGCCATGAAGCGGCGGCGGAAATTGGCTTTGGCATAGGCGATCGCCGCATGCGCCATTGCCTGCTCGTTATGGGCACGGAAGGTCGGCAGCTCGTCGCGAACCTGGTACAGCGCCTCGCCGACGCCGGCGACATTGCCGTGGCCGAAGATCGCCCAGACACCGCCGAAGATCGGCACCTTCTTCCCGTCCATCTCGGTCATCTGTCGAGCAAGAAAGCGGGTCAGAGCCTGCGCCATCGTCAGGCGGATTGTCTTGGTCATGTCGGTTCCTCCGCAGTCCTTATGCCGCGCCTTCTTATGCTGCTTTGCGGCCGCGCGCGGCAAGCCACGCCTCGGTCAGTCTCTCGAAGCGAGATGCCATGTCGGCAACCGCTTCATCGTCCGACATCTTGCCGGCAAGCCATTGTTCGGCCGCGTTGATGAAGATGGTGCGGCCGACGGCAAAGCCCTTGACGATGGGCGCCTTGGCGGTGGCGGCAAAGGCCGCTTCCAGCTCGTCCTGCGGCGCTTCCAAACCGAGCAGTACAATCCCGCGGCACCACGGATCGTTTTTCAGGATCACCGCCTCGATCTTTGCCCATGCGCCGTGCGATGCCTGCGGTTCGAGCTTCCACCAATCGGGCTTGATGCCGAGTGCGTAGAGTTCCTCGAGCGCGCGCGGGATGGTCATGTCGTCGAGCTTGCCATGCTTGCCGGCGATGATCTCCACCAGAAGTTCTCTGCCCACTTTCCGCGCGGCCTCGAACAAAGCGCGCAGTTTCTGCTGCTGTTCGGTCTTCAGCTCCGCCGGATCATCGGGATGATAGAAGCACAGGCACTTGATGCAGTGGTCGACCGGCCATTCGGTCAGTTGCGAACCAATGTCTTGCGAGAACTCGAAGCGAAGCGGCCGCGAACCCGGCAACTCGACCGGCCGGCCGAGCCAGGTGAAGGAATGGTGGGCGAATTCGAACATCGCCTCGCGTCCGTATTTTTCGTCGAGCAGCATGCCATAGCCGGCGCGGCCGGCCGCGACTTTGGCCGCAGCCTTGACGGTCAGCACCTTGAAAGCCGGGATCCGCGACGGATCGGCGCCGGCTTTTGCCGCGACGTCCTCCAGCTGGACGCGGTGGTCGCAGGCGAACGCCATCAGCGAGGGGATGTCGCGCCGGCGCGTGGTAGCCCAATGGATGTGGTTGATCGCCTCGTCCTTGCGCAGCGCCAGGTGCTTGCTGCCGTTTTTCAGGAAGAACTGCAATTCCTCGAAAGTCGGGTATTCAGGTGCGCAGAGGAGCCGCGACACGGCAAATGCCCCGCAGGCATTGGCCCAGGTCGCCGCCGTCGCCAGGCTTTCCTCGCCGAGCCAGCCGCGCAGGAAGCCCGACATGAAGGCGTCGCCGGCGCCAAGCACATTGTAGACCTCGATAGGAAACCCCTTGCCGACGATACCGTCCTCGAGATCGTCACTGATCGGCCCGTCATAGACGATGCAGCCCATGGCGCCGCGCTTCAGCACGATCGTTGCCGCCGACAGCGAGCGGATGGTTTTCAGCGCGCTCAGGCAATCATCTGCGCCCGACGCGATCATGATTTCCTCTTCGGTGCCGACGATGAGATCGCAGTCGGGCAGCACCGTCTTCAGCCGCGCCGACACGCGGTCGGATTTCACATAGCGCTCAAAGCCTTCGGCGTGGCCGGCGAGACCCCAGAGGTTGGGGCGGTAGTCGATGTCGAACACCACCTTGCCGCCTTTGGCTTTCGTGACACGGATCGCCTTGCGCTGGGCGGCGTCGCTGTTGGGTCGTGAAAAATGCGTGCCGGTGACGACGATCGCGCGTGCTGAAGCGATGAACGCCTCATCGATGTCGTCTTGCGAAAGCGCCATGTCGGCGCAATCGCTGCGATAGAAGATCATCGGCGAGACGCCTTCATCCTCGACCGACAGCAGCACCAGGGCGGTCAGCCGCTCCGGATCGGCCTTGAGGCCTTGGACCGAAACGCCCTCGCGGGTCAGCTGCTCGCGGATGAAGCGGCCCATCTGCTCATTGCCGACGCGGGTGAGCAGCGCCGAGCGCAGGCCTAGTCTGGCAGTGCCGACTGCGATATTGGCCGGACAGCCGCCGACCGACTTGGCAAAGGAAGTAATGTCCTCAAGGCGCGAGCCGATCTGCTGGCCGTAGAGATCGACGGAAGCGCGGCCGATCGTGATGATGTCGAGCGGCGAATATTTCGCTTCCACGGCCTCGCCCATTCGAACCTCCCATCGGCTTTGTTGTCTTGGGTAACACGCGCGAGCGGCAGCGTGGCGCCAGCAATATGAAATAATAATTCCAATCCATAGTCAATATGGAACGAGCATTCCCAAGCTGAAAAGTGCTGTGCAAAGCTCGCGCGTTCAGAAACTTTGAAGTCAGACGAACGTCAAGTGTCTACCACTGAGACCAGCTGATTTACCAAGGAAGTGGGCCATCATCGTTGAAGTAGCCGGCGGTCGGGCCATCGGCGTCCAAGGTCGCCAGGTGAATGACGATCTCCGCCGCCTGCTGCACCGTACGGTGACCTTTATACCCGTTGAGATCGGTGGCAGTGTAGCCAGGCGCGGCGGCGTTGACCTTGATGCCTTGCGGTGCGAGCTCCCTGGCGAAGGCCACCGTGATGGCGTTTAACGCTGTCTTGGAGCTGCCGTAGCTCATCATATTGACGGCGTGGTTCGCGGTGGCGGGATCCAGCGCCCGGCCGATGGAGCCGGTGGAGCTGCTCACCATCACGATCCGGGCAGCAGGTGCTGCCAGCAGCAGCGGCAGGAATGCCTGGGTCACGCGGATCGGGCCGAAGACATTGACGTCGTAGGTGGCCTGGATATCGGCGATCCGCTGCTGGCTCGGCGGCAGGTCGTAGTTGATGGCGACGCCGGCGTTGTTCACCAGCACGTCAAGGCGGGGGCTGGCCTGCCTGAACGCCTCGGCTGCCGCCTTCACACTGTCATCCCTCGTGACGTCCAGCTCAAGCCACTCCACGTCGTGGCCTTCGGCGCGCAATGCCTGCGCCGCCGCCATGCCGCGTTCGGCGCTCCTGGCGCCGAGCCAGACCTTGAAGCCCATGGTCGCCATTCGCCGGGCGATTTCACGGCCTATACCCTTGTTGGCGCCGGTCACCAGCGCAGTTTTCGATGTCGTCATATCGTATCTCCATGTTTGCTGTGGAAGACCCACAAATGGCGCGAGGCAGCGGGCGCCGCGCGCCGGAAACTCTCCAGCTCTTGCCTAATCCTCTCACGCTGTTGCGCGGCCGGTGCGAATGCGCGATGCTGGCGCAATGAGCGAGGCGCTGCAGGAGTTGATCGAAATCGCCGGCCGCCATGCGCGCGGGCGAAGAATAAGAACGGCGATTCCCCGCGTTTCGATCGGCCGCAGCGAAGTCGCGACGGCGCCATTGCCGGGTGTGTGGGGGTCGGGGGTCTTATTCGTATTGCAGGGCGCGAAGACGGTTCTGATCGGCGACCGGGCTCTTCGTTACGACCCGGCCAGCTATTTTATCTACACTGTCGAGACGCCCAGCATCAGCCAGATAGTCGAAGCGAGCGCCGCACGTCCTTATCTGGCCATTGGCTTGACCCTTGACCTGCAGGCTGTCGCCGCGCTCCTCGTTGAGCACGGGCCGATCCTCGGCGGCGACAGGTTCTCCACCTCTCCCGTTGATGACGACCTGCTCGACGCGTTGCGTCGAATGCTGCGGCTGCTTGACCGGCCAGCGGAGATTCCCGTGCTCGCGGCCATGCTCGAGCGGGAGATGCTGTTTCGGCTCCTGCAAGGCCCGCAAGGCGGAAAGCTTCGTGAACTTGCGCGCGCCGACGGCCATCTGTCCCGGATTGGCCAGGCGATCGCCCGGATCCGCTCGCATCCCCATCAGCCGGTTCGGGTCGGGGATCTGGCCGAAATCGCCCATATGAGCAGTGCTGCGTTTTATCGTCACTTCAAGGCGGCGACGGCCATGAGCCCAATCCAGTATCAAAAGCAAATCCGCTTGCTGGAAGCCCGCCATCTGCTGATTGCCCAGCCGGGCAACGTGGCGCGTGTCGCCTTCGCTGTCGGCTATGAGAGTGCTTCCCAGTTCAGCCGGGAGTATGCCCGCCAGTTCGGATCGCCGCCTGCCCGCGACGCAGCGCGGCTTTTGGCAGGAGGCGAAACGGCAATAGAGGTGATCTAAGGCTTGCGCTTCCTGCCGCTGTCGCGCCGCTTCTCGCCGACCGCGACGGTCAGCGCCATGGCCAAGGCCATCGTCGCCGACAGCGAGCGGAAGCCGGCGAAATCGGCCTCGGCGACCTCGAACCAGACCCTGGCGAACTGGGCGAGCGGCGAAAAGGAGGAGTCGGTAATCGCCACGATCGGCACGCCTTGCTCCGAAATGACGCGCGCCTCCTCGATGGTGGCCGGGGCATAGGGTGAAAAGCTTATGGCGATGACCGCGTCCCTTGGAGAGGCAAAGCCGATCATCTCCGCATTGAGGCCGGCGGCCGATTCGATCAGCTGGTTGCGGATCTTGAGCTTGCCCAATGCGTAGGCGATGTAGCAGGCGACCGGGTAGGAGCGCCGCTTGGCCAGCACGTAAATGGTTTCGGCCTTGGCCAGCACGGCGATCGCATCTTCGAAATGGTCTTCATTCAGCGTGCGCGAAATGTCGTTGAGCGAGGTGCTGGCTGCGGCAACAAAACCGTCGAAAATCGCGCGGTGGCCGGCGCCTTCCTCGGCCTTGGCGCGCAATGCCGCCAGCCTTTCATCATAGGACGAGTTGCGCTCGCGCAGACGCTCGCGAAACACCAACTGCAGGCTGGTGAAACCATCAAAACCAAGCTGCTGGGCAAAGCGGATCAGCGTCGAAGGCTGGACACCGGCGGAAGCGGCGATGCTGGCGGCGGTGCCGAAGGCGATATCGTCTGGGTTGTCGAGCGCATAGGCGGCGATCTGGGCGATACGTTTCGGCAGGCTCTGGCGCCGCTCCAGGATCGTCGCCCGCAGCGTCTCGAAATCGCGCGGCACCCGTTCGTCCATCGTCGCTCCGCCCAGGCCCATCGTCTGGTTCCCTCTGTGCCCCATCATAGCGGGCCTGTGCAAGAACACCATAAAAAATGAGACAAGCGTTCCATCTGCAGACAAAATGGACTAATTCATCCACACAAACTTTGCACACAGGGAGGCAAGCGGATGGTCGGGGTAGGTCTTATCGGCACGGGCTTCATGGGCAAGTGCCACGCCATTGCCTGGAACGCGGTTGGTACCGTCTTTCCCGATGTGGACAAGCCAAGGCTGGTTCATCTGGGCGAGGTCAACGAGGACCTTGCCAAACGCCGTGCCAGCGAATTCGGCTTCGCCAGGGCCTCCGGTGACTGGCGCGCGGTGGTCGACGATCCCGACGTCGATGTCATCTCGCTGACCACGCCGAACCAGTTCCACCCGGAAATGGCCATCGCCATCCTCGAAGCCGGGAAGCATCTGTGGTGTGAAAAACCGATGGCGCCGAGTTTTGCGGAGGCGCAAGCAATGGCTGCGGCAGCCCAAAAGTCCGGCAAAGTCGCCGCGCTCGGCTATAACTACATCCAGAACCCCGCAATCCGCCATATCGGCGCGCTGCTCGACGAGAAGATCATCGGCGAGGTCAACCATCTGCGCATCGAGATGGACGAGGACTTCATGGCCGATCCGGAGGCGCTGTTCTTCTGGAAGCACGAGGCGGCGTCCGGTTACGGCGCGCTCGACGATTTCGCCGTGCATCCGCTTTCGCTCATCGCCGTGCTGTTCGGCCGCGTTGCCCGCGTCATGTGCGACATGGCCAAACCCTATGCCGAACGCCGCGTCGTCTCTGGCGGGCGCCGCGCGGTCGAAACCTACGACATCGCCAGTATCCTGATGCATCTCGAAAACGGCATCGCCGGCACGCTGCTCGTCAACCGTTCGGCCTGGGGCCGCAAAGGCCGGATCGCCATCCAGATTTTTGGCTCGAAGGGCTCGATCCTGTACGACCAGGAGCGGATGAATGAGTTCCAGCTCTATCTGACAGCCGACCGGCCGACCGAGCAAGGCTATCGCACCATCCTGGTGGCGCCGCACCACAAGCCCTACGACGCCTTCCTGCCGGCACCCGGCCACGGGCTTGGCTTCAACGACCTCAAGATCATCGAATGCAGGGAACTTTTGACGCGGCTGGCCGGCAAGCCGGCGCGCATCATCGACTTCGACGAAGGCCTGGAGATCGAGCGCACCGTGCACGCGATGGCCAGGTCGTTCAGTGAGAGCCGCTGGGAGGACGTGAGGTAGCCCCTCGCCCGGTATCCGCTTCACAGTGGCCGCGTCAGCCGCCTGCGGCCGAGGTGTCCGTTTCCCACCGTTCACCCAGACCTGCCGCAAACCGTCGCCTTCACCCTTGAACCATAGTCCCGTCGCCTGGCAATCCTCGATCCGGTCGCTGCGGAAATTGCGGATTGCCTGGCGCAGCTCGCACCAGGCAACGATGTTGGCGGTTTCGGAGTAGTAGATGAGGGCGATCGGACAGATGATGCGCTCGGTGGCTCGGCCCCAGTTCGTCGCGGTAGGAAAGGTCCAGCTTGGCCTCGTCGCGGATGGCACGGCGCACCAACGCCAGATCGACCGCGGAGGCCGATGGCGCGGCAAAACCCCATGCATGCAACTGATTGGCGTCGAGCGTTTGGCGCAAAGGCGGCGGCACCGCGCCGGCGATCTTGGCGCTGACGCGCTTGGCCGCCTGCTTGAGCTCGCTGTCGCCCGTGCGTTCGAGCAGCGCGAGAGACAGTACGATCGCCTCCATCTCCTCGATCGAAAACATCAACGGCGGCAAGTCGAAGCCAGGACGCAATATGTAGCCGATGCCGCGCCCGCCCTCGATCGGCACGCGCATCGCCTGCAGCGCGGCAATGTCACGATAGACCGAGCGCACCGTCACCTCCAGCCGCTCGGCGATCATTGCCGCCGTCACCGGTTTCCTCGCCAGCCGCAGGATCTGGATGATCTCGAACAGACGCGACGCCTTGCGCATTCCCTCACTCGGCCCGAAGGCAACTGACAACACCTCGTCAGTTGGACTGACCTATAGGATCGCCTATCGAATTGAAAATCAACAAGTTCCTCTGCAGCTCGCCTGCATGAGGCGACAGGCAACTGACATGGACTACGCGGCAAACCTCTGGCTCTTCTTTCTCCTCCTTGTCGGCATCATCATCGTGCCCGGCATGGACATGCTTTTCGTGCTTGCCAATGCGCTGACCGGCGGCAGCAGCAGAGGGCTTGCGGCGACCGGCGGCATCATGCTGGGCGGCGTGGTGCATACGCTGAACGGCGCGCTCGGCGTCGGCCTGCTCATGCATTTCTTGCCGATCCTCTTCAATCCGCTGCTGATTGCCGGCGCCGCCTACATGGCCTTTATCGGCATCACGCTGATGCGCAGCTCCATCACCGTCGGCCATGACGGCCCTGCCGCCAGCCGCTCCGCATGGAAGGCCTTTCGCCAGGGGATCATGACCTGCCTGATCAATCCAAAGGCCTATCTCTTTATTCTTGCCGTCTATCCGCAGTTTCTGAGGCCGGATTACGGTCCGATCTGGATGCAGGCGATCATCATGGGGCTGATGACGATCGCCACGCAGTTCGCTGTCTATGGCGGACTCGCAATTACCGCCGGTCGCAGCCGGGATCTGCTGGTCGCCAATCCAAGGGCAACCGCTCTTGCCGGCCGGGCGGCCGGACTGCTTCTCGTTGCGGTTTCGGCGCTCACCGCCTGGGAAGGCTTGAAGGCGGCGTGAATTCCGAGCCTGAAGGGCAACGTTCGTGGCAGCGGCGCCGGCCGGGTCACGCGGCTCCCGGACGGCTTAACATCATGGCGCGTCGCACCGACCGGCGCCGCTCGACCGCGTCGGCAAGGCCGTAAAGCACCGTCTCGGTGGTTGCCCAGTCGATGCAGCCATCGGTGATGCTCTGGCCATAGACAAGCGGCTTGCCGGGCACGACATCCTGCCGGCCGGCTACAAGGTTGCTCTCGATCATAACGCCGATGATGCGCTCGTCGCCCGCCGCGACCTGGCACGCCACCTCGGCTGCCACCCCTGGCTGGTTTTCCGGCTTCTTGCTGCTGTTGGCGTGGCTGACATCGATCATCAGCCGCGGCGCCACGCCGATCCGGCCGAGTTCCGCGCAGGCAGCAGCAATGCTTGCCGCGTCATAATTCGGCACAATACCGCCGCGCAGGATGACGTGGCAGTCCTCGTTGCCGGTGGTCGTAGCGATGGCGCTGCGCCCACCTTTCGTCACCGCCATGAAATGATGCGGCTGGGCGGCGGATTTCACGGCTTCGGCGGCGATCCGCAAATTGCCGTCGGTGCCGTTCTTGAAGCCGACCGGGCAGGACAGGCCTGACGCCAGTTCGCGATGGATCTGGCTCTCGGTCGTGCGCGCGCCGATCGCGCCCCAGGCGACGAGGTCGGCAATATATTGCGGGGTGGCCATGTCGAGGAATTCGGTGGCCGCCGGAAGGCCGAGATTGTTGACCGCGGAGAGCACGTTGCGGGCCATCCGCAACCCCTTGTCGATGTTGAAGCTGCCGTCGAGATCGGGATCGTTGATCAGGCCTTTCCAACCGACCGTCGTGCGCGGCTTCTCGAAATACACCCGCATCACGATCTCCAGCCGGTCCGACAGGCTTTCGCGCAGCGTCGCCAGACGACTGGCATAGTCCACGGCAGCCGCCGGGTCGTGGATCGAACAGGGGCCGACGACAACCACCAGCCGGTCATCGGCGCCGGTCAGCACGGCGTGGATCGCGTTGCGTGATGCGGCAACGGTGCGCGTCGCCGTCAGCGTGCGCGGTATCTCCCGCATCACCTCGTCCGGCGTGCTCAATTCCCTTATTTCTTTGACCCGAAGATCGTCTGTGGTCGTCAACACGGCTTTCTGCTCCTGTTTGTTGGAGCATGATCTCTTCCGAAAACCGGATGCCACTTTTCGGGATCATGCTTTAGGAGACCTGCCGGCAAACAAAAAAGCCGCCAGGTCTGGCGGCTGTCGGATTTTTGATGCTGCAATCTTCAGATCGAGCGCAATCCTCCCGCCGCCAGCGAGCTGCTAAAGTACCAATACGTGGCGGTCAGGTTGATCATGGGGTTCATATAATCGATGCCGGGGCGCTTGTCACGTGGGTGATGAGGCTGCGTAGTAGCGCTGCGCACGGGATCCGAGGGGTTGGAGGCCTGTTGGCAGCCAATTCGGGATTGGTCGAAGCCTCCGCAACTTCGTCATCCCAGGGCGAAGCAGGAGCGAAGCTCCGTCGCGAAGACCCTGGGATCCATGCCGTAACGTTGGCCGAGGGGTGCAGCGGAGCAGAATTCTGCACCGTTGCGGCGCTCTGAAGGCGCGGCATGGATCCTGGGGTCTGCGCCGCGTCGCTTCGCTCCTTGCTCCGCCCCAGGATGACGAAGCGATGGGCGTTCTGCCCATTGACCAGAGCGTCAGGGTGCGCCGCGACACTATTCCGGCGACGCCCCCGCAATGCTCTGGTCGTAGTCGACCAGCGATCCGGTCATGACGCCGGACTGCGGGCTGATCATATAGCTGATCAATCGGGCAAGCTGTGCCGGTTTCACCAATTGACCCATCGGCTGTGCGGCCTCGGCCCTTTCCAGCCAGTCGTCCGGCGCGTCGTGCCATTTTTTCTGCACGATCGCTTCGCCCTCGGTGTCCATCCAGCCGGGCAGCACCGCATTGCAACGGATGCGATTGCCGCGATAGGCATTCGCGACATTCTTGGTCAGTGTCGCCAGCGCACCCTTGCTCGACGAATAGGGTGCCAGGAACGACTGGCCGCAATGCGCCGACATCGACAGCACGTTGACGATCGAGCCCGGTGCCTTGCGCGCCAGCAAATGCGCCACCACGCCCTGCATCAGGAAAAACGGACCGCGCACATTGGTCTGGAATATCTGGTCGAAGAGATCCTCGGAGGTCTCGACCAGCGAGCCGCGAGCCGAGGTGGCAGCGGCGTTGACCAGCGCGTTGACCGTACCGAAATGGCCAATCGCCATTTCGACCGCACGCTTGCAGTCGGCCACCTCTGAGACATCGGCGCTGATGAAGATGGCATCGACGCCTGCCCGCTTGAGAGTGGCGACAGCTTTGTCGCCTTTCTCTTGCGAGCGGCCGATCAGCGCCAGCGCCCGGCAGCCCTCATCGGCCAGCGCTTCGGCGACGGCAAAGCCGATGCCTTGTGCGCCGCCGGTGACGATGGCGCATGTTTCGGAATTGCGACCAGCTGAACCGTTCATCGCCTTGCTCCTGTGTTTGATAGTCAGATTGTTTTGTCGAGGCGGACGGTCTTGCCTTCCTTGGCCGATTTCAGCGCCGCATCTGCCAGCCTGAGCGCCACCAGGCCATCCTGGCCGCTCGGCGCCGCCTTCTTGCCCGACGTCGCTGCCGCGATGAAGGCGGCGATCTCGTTGGCATAGGCGTCGAGATAACGGGTCATGAAGAAATCGTGCAGCGGCGGCCGCGTATAACCTTTCTCGTTGGCCAGTTCGATCGACACCGGCCGCTGGTTTTCGGCCGCGATCATGCCTTTCGAGCCATGCACCTCGATGCGCTGGTCGTAGCCATAGGTGGCGCGGCGCGAGTTGGAGATGACGCATTGCTTGCCGGAGGCGGTTTCGAGGATGACGCTGACGCTGTCGAAGTCGCCGGCTTCCCCGATCTTCTTGTCGACCAGCACCGAAGCGTGCGCGCTGACCGCCACCGGCTCCTCGCCGAGCAGGAAGCGCGCCATGTCGAAATCATGAATGGTCATGTCGCGGAAGATGCCGCCCGAGCGGCCGATATAGTCGAGCGGCGGCGGGCCGGGATCGCGCGAGGTGATCGTCACCATTTCGACGGTGCCGATGGCGCCGTCGTCGATCGCCTTGCGCACGGCGGCAAAATGCGGATCGAAGCGGCGGTTGAAGCCGACCATCAGGGTGGCGCCGGCCTTGTCGACGACGGCCAGGCAACGTTCCACCCTGGCGGCGTCGAGGTCGATCGGCTTCTCGCAGAAAATCGCTTTACCCGCTTTGGCGAAGCGCTCGATCAGATCGGCATGAGTGTCGGTCGGCGTGCAGATAACGACCGCATCGATATCGCCGGCCTTCTCGATCGCATCAATGCTGCGCACTTCGGCGCCATAGGCAGCGGCCAGATCGGTCGCCGCCTTCTCGAAGGCGTCGGCAACTGCAACCAGCCTGGCCTGCGGATTGGAACCAACGGCGCGAGCATGGACCTTGCCGATACGGCCGGCACCGAGAAGAGCAAAGCGAAGAGGCATGAAGAATTTTCCTTTGAGGATGGTTGGGAAGGGAAGGCGTGTCAGCGCCTGTGGCCTCGTTGCCGTTACGCCGCAAGCTCCGCCTGCCCGGTCTTGGCACCGGTGATGTAGGAGACGATATCGTTGCCGTCGGTGTCTTGCTTGCGCAAATTGGCGACGATGCGGCCGCGCCGGAAAACGACGATGCGGTCGACCAGGTCGAACACCTGGCGCATGTTGTGAGAGATCAGGATCAGCGGTTCGCCATTTTCCTTCAGCGTGCGGATGATGTTTTCGACCTGCATCGTCTCTTGCACGCCGAGTGCCGCCGTCGGCTCATCCATGATGATGAGTTTGGAAGCAAAGGTCGCGGTTCTGGCAATTGCCACGCACTGGCGCTGGCCGCCCGACATATGGCGGATGGTGTTGGAAAGATTGGGGATCTTGACCGCCGTGCGGACCAAGGCTGCCTCGGTCGCCTTGCGCATGAACTTGCGATCGAGGATCGAGAAGGGTCCTAGATTGAACAGCACCCGCTCGCGGCCGAGGAACAGGTTCGACGGCACGTCGAGGTCGTCGGCGAGCGCCAGGTTCTGGAACACCGTCTCGATGCCCGCCTCGCGGGCTTCGATCGGACCGGCAAAATTCACTTCCTTGCCGTCGAACCACATCCTGCCGCTGGTGCGCTGCTCGACTCCGGTGATCTGGCGTACGAAGGTCGATTTGCCAGCGCCGTTGTCGCCCATGATAGCGACATGCTCGCCCTTGCGCAGCTCGAAGTTGGCACCCTCCAGCGCATGGACGCCGCCATAATACTTGGTCAGGTTTTCGGTCTTCAGGACGATGTCCGACATGATCAAGCCCTCATTGCCCGCAGGCGTTGGCGCCACTGGTCGAGAACGACTGCGCCGACGATGATCACGCCTTTGACCATCTCCTGATAATAGGCGTCGAGGCGCAGAAAGGTGAAGCCGGAGATGATGACGCCGAAGATCAGCGAGCCGATCACCGTCCCAATAATCGAGCCGCGGCCGCCCGACAGCGAGACGCCGCCGATAACCGCCATGGCGATCGCGTCGAGCTCGTACATCACACCCATGCCGGCCTGGGCGGTGAGATTCTTCGAGCTCAGCACCACGGCGGCGAGCGCGGCGAGGACGCCGGCAATGACGTAGACGAGGATCTTGTGGTTGGCGATGTTGATGCCGGACATGCGCGCGGCGTCCTCATTGGAGCCGATTGCATAGCAGTGCT
This sequence comes from Mesorhizobium sp. M0833, assembly GCF_040319905.1. Classification (NCBI taxonomy): domain Bacteria; kingdom Pseudomonadati; phylum Pseudomonadota; class Alphaproteobacteria; order Hyphomicrobiales; family Phyllobacteriaceae; genus Mesorhizobium; species Mesorhizobium sp. M0833. The sequence goes on from NZ_JAMYOQ010000005.1 coordinate 243,041, forward strand.
TGCCATATTTGGTGTAGCTCAGGATCAGCTGAAACAGCACCGCGAGCGATATGAAGATGATGACCGGCATCAGCCCCTTGCCGATGGCGGCGAAACTCTCGGTCGGAAACGAGATCGGCTGTCCCTTCGACCACCATTTGGCGATGCCGCGCGCGGTGACCATCATGCCGAGCGTGGCGATGAACGGCGGAATGCGGGTGTAGGCGATCAATGCACCGTTGACCAGGCCGGCCAGCAGTCCGCAGCCGATCGCGACCAGCACCGGCACGATCACCGGCAGGTCGGTCCAGCCCTGGGCGATGAACATCGCCTTGGGGTTCGGGTTGCCGTTGACGGTCGCCACCTGGGCGAAGCTCATGGCGATCATTGCCGTGGCGCCGACGATCGAACCTGAGGACAGGTCGATGCCGCCGGTAATGATCACCTGCGTCACGCCGATGGCAATGATGCCGACGATCGACACCTGCAGGATGATGATCTGCAGGCGCGCTTCGTTGAAGATCGCATCGATATTGTCGCGGGTATTGAACAGGAAGCTGTCGCCCAGGAAGACCCGGCCGATCAGCTCGAAAGCGCCGACCAGGATGACGAGTGCCAGGAAGACGTTGAATTCGGCCGGCCATGCGCGCCGCTTCGCATCATAGCTGAGCCCGCCGACGCCGTGAGATGTCTGTGCCAATCGTGCTTCCTCCGTCAGCCACGGTCTCTTTCGGCCGCTCTTCAGGCCGAGAGAGAAGGAGGAGCGGCGCTGGTGCGCCGCTCCGGTCCGCTGCCTCAGTTCTTCTTCAGGAACTTGTCGATATTCGTCGGTGTGACCAATTGGAACGGGATGTAGACCTTGTGCTCGACCTTTTCGCCCTTCGCCAGCTTGAGCGCCGCGTCAAGCGCGCCGGCGCCCTGGCCGGCCGCGTCCTGGAACACCGTCACATCGAGATCGCCCGCCTGCATCGCCGCAAGCGCGTCCTGGGTAGCGTCGACGCCGCCGACGACAACCGACTTCATGTCGATGTTGGCGGCCTTCATCGCCTGAATGGCGCCGATCGCGCTTTCGTCATTGTTGGCGATGACGCCGTCGAACGGCTTGCCGGTCGACAGCCAGTTGGTCATCAGGTTCTGCGCTTCTTCGCGCTTCCAGTTCGACGTCTGCTTATCGATGATCTTGATGAAGCTGCACTCCGGCGTGGCGATCACGTCGTCAATGTCCTTGGTGCGCTGCACTGCTGCCTGGTTCGACAGCTCGCCCATGATCACATAGACGTTGGCTTCAGTCTTGCCGGCCTCCTTGAACAGGCGGCAGACCTCCTTGGTCTCGAGCGTGCCGGAATCGGCTTCGTTCGAAGCGACGAAGGCTTGGTTTTCGGGCAGCGTGTCGACGTTGACCGGCTCGCGATTGACATAGACCAGTGGAATCTTGGCAGCGGCGGCTGCGTCCGACATCGCCTGGGTCGCCGAGGTGTCGACCGGGTTGACGATGATGGCGTCGACGCCCGAGGCGGCGAAGTTCTTGATCTGGTCGAGTTGCTTGGCGACGTCGTTCTGCGCATCCTCCACCTGCAGTTCGACGCCGTCCATGCCCTTGGCCTGCTCGATCATGCCGTTGCGCAGCACGGTGAGAAAATTGTCGTCGAACAACGCCATCGACACGCCGATCTTGGCAGCGAAGGCGGACGAACTCATCAGCGCCGCGAACGCGACGCCCAAAAGCAGTTTTTTCATTTTATTTCTCCTCCACATTGGTGTCCGGCTGCACCGATCTACCCGGAATCCCCGATCTCGCAGGGAATTCTCTCCCGATTGCCGTTTTAGTTCCGGAGGCATTTGCCTGAAACAGATCTTCCGGAACGAAAGAACCAAAATGCTCAGTTGGTGAAATATTTATTCCATTTCGCGTGGGCGTCAAGCGAGATTTCGCCATGAAGGATGGATTTTCGGCATTTCAAGCGCTTTTGGACGGACGCTCAGGCAAGCCAAGCCTGAAAGCGTTCTGATAGATTACATCATGTCTGCCGCCAATGACCGCGACGTCAGATGTTTTCCGGCAGATAGATGTCGAAGGGCAGAAAGGTCTGGCCCGGCGCATTCGCAGCGCCGGTCTCGATGGCATGCGCCATCAGCCCGACAAGCTCGCGGCAAAGCGCTGCCAGTGGCGTCGAGATCACCATCGTCAGGAAATTATCCGCCAGCGCCGAGCGGGAGTCGGGCGTGATCTCGTTGCAGACGACCGCCGGCACCTCTATCGGCTTTGCCTCCCTGAGTGCCGAGATCGCGCCTTCCATACCGCCACCGGCGACATAGCAGCCGACGAGATCAGGGTGGCGGGCTAGAAGCTCGATCATTGCATCATGCGTGATCTGGTTGGCTTCCAGATTGACCAACGTCTCGAGCAGAGTGAATTCCGGCGCCTGCTCGCGAAAGAAGGAGCGAAAACCGATCTCGCGAAGCTCATGGCCATGGAAGCGATGGCTGCCGACGAAGAGGGCAACCTTGCCAGGCCTCTTCGCAGCCTTCGAGATCATCCAGGCAGCGGTGCGGCCGACCTTGCGATTGTCCAGGCCGACATAGCCCTCGCGAATGCCGGACGCAAAGTCGGAAAGCAGGGAGAACACCGGTAGGCCATTGGCCTTGAGAGCCTCGACGGCGACCGTCAGCGTCGGGTGATCAGGCCCGACCAGGGCGACGGCCCTGGATTTGGCGGCCAGCTTGCGCATCCGCTCGACGATCTCGTCCGGCGCCAGCGAGCCGGCGAAGTCGATGGTCGCCACGCCGCGAAAGCGCGGCGACTGCGACACCGCCAGTTCAAGCTCGCGGGCAAATTCGCTGTAGAAGACGTCCTCCCGCCGCAACAGCAGGAACCCGAGCCGATACTCCGGCAATTCATGGCGCATCCGCTGCTTGATCAGCCCGGCTGCGTGATAGCCAATGCTGGTCGCCGCTTCATAGACGCGTCGCGCGGTTTCCTCGCGCACCGGCAACCGGTTGTTCAGCACCCGGTCGACGGTGGCAACGCTAACCCCCGAAATGCGTGCCAGGTCGGTAATCGTCGGCCGTTTCGCCATCGCTGCCTCGCTCTATTGTCCGGCTTTTACACTATTATGATGGAAAATGATAGAAACTATCTTTGTGATATTGAGCCTATCAGGCTTCGGCGTTATTTGAATGCGGACCGACTATGATCGAGGCCTCCGCCATGGTGGATATTGGACTCCGAACCGGGAACACGATCGCCACAGCAGCGTCCCGGCGTGACTACAGCCTGATCGGCCGCGACGCGAAGCTCGCCATCGAGAGCGGGCTGGCGGCGGCCGAGTGGTATCACACGGACGTGCCACGCAAGCAGATGAAGGAGCTGATGCAGCGCTCCGACGGCCCGGCGATCCGCGATACGGTCATCTGGCTCGGCGCCTTAATCCTGAGCGGAGCCGGCGGCGTCTGGTTCTGGGGCAGCTGGTGGTGCGTGCCGTTCTTCTTCGTCTACGGCGTCCTCTACGGCTCCTCCACCGATTCACGCTGGCACGAATGCGGCCACGGCACCGCCTTCAGGACGCAGTGGATGAACGACGTGATCTATCAGATCGCCTGCTTCATGATCATGCGCAACCCGGTGACCTGGCGCTGGAGCCATACGCGCCACCATACCGATACCATCATCGTCGGCCGCGATCCGGAGATCTCCGTGATGCGTCCGCCCGATCTGCTGCGCGTCGTGCTCAACTTCGTCGGCATTCTCGACGCCTGGCATGCGATGAGCGACATGCTGCGCAATGCAGCCGGTATCGTCAGTCCGGCCGAAAGAACCTTCATTCCCGACCAGGAGCAGCCGAAGGCAATTCGCATTGCCCGCATCTGGACGACAGTCTATGCCGCGACCATTGCGCTGGCGCTCTACACGGGCTCGTTCCTGCCGCTGATGCTGGTCGGGCTGCCCAGGCTTTACGGCGCGTGGCACCATGTCATGGTCGGCCTGCTGCAACATGGCGGCCTGGCCGAAAACGTCACCGATCACCGGCTCAACAGCCGCACCGTCTACATGAACCCGATAAGCCGCTTCATTTACTGGAACATGAACTACCACGTCGAGCATCACATGTTTCCCATGGTGCCCTATCATGCGCTGCCCAGGCTGCATGAGCTGATCAAGCACGATCTGCCGGCGCCGACACCGTCCATCCTGGCCGGCTACCGCGAGATGATACCGACCTTCCTGCGGCAGCTGCGCAATGAGGATTATTTCATCAAGCGCGAACTGCCGCCGACGGCGAGGCCCTATCGCGAGGACTTCCACAACGACAACGCTACCGCTGCGGTGGCTGCCGAATGACAAGCCCATGCCGAGGCACCAAAAATCGAGGGACCCGTAAATGACCGACTGGGTCGAGGCCTGTGACGCCGAGGACATCGACGAAGAGGACGTGATGCGCTTCGACCATGGCGGCCGCACCTTTGCTATCTATCGCAGCCCCGACGACGAGTATTTCGCCACCGACGGGCTTTGCACGCATGAGAAGGTGCATCTGGCCGACGGGCTGGTCATGGACGACATCATCGAGTGCCCGAAGCACAATGGCCGCTTCAACTACAAGACAGGGACCGCCAGGGGCGCGCCGGTCTGCGTCGATCTAAGAACTTATCCGGTCAAAGTCGACGCCGGCAAAGTCCTTGTCCGGATCGGTTGATGATGACGAAGGGAATGGTCGTCATCGGCGCCGGCGAATGCGGCGGGCGCGCCGCCCTTGCGCTGCGCGAGCTCGGCTATAATGGCCCCGTAACCTTGGTCGGCGACGAGCCGCATCTTCCCTATGAGCGCCCACCACTGTCGAAAGACGCGATGGTCGCCGACGCGCCCCTGATCAAGGCGATCGCCAGCGACGCGATCCTCGCCGAGCGCTCTATCCGGCATATCCATTCGGTTCTGGCTGTGGCGATCGACCGCACGGCGCATGTCGTGCGCCTGTCAGACGGTTCCGCCCTGGCCTACGACAAGCTCCTGCTGGCGACCGGTTCGGTGCCGCGCAAACTACCTATGCCGGGCCTTGGCGGGCGCTGCGTCTACCTCCGAACCTTCAACGACGCGCTGGCCATTCGTGCCCATCTCAACGCCGGCAATCGCATCACCATAGTCGGCGGCGGCTTCATCGGGCTCGAGCTCGCCGCGGCGGCGCGCAGGCTGGGTGCCGCGGTCACCGTCATCGAGGCGCAGCCGCGCATTCTGATGCGGGGCGTGCCGGCCGAGATCGCGCAGGTCATCCATCAGGCGCATGAAGCCGAAGGCGTAAAAATCCTGTGCGGCGAGGGCATCGCGGCCATTGCCGATGACGGCGCCGAAGTGCGCATCGCGCTTGCCGGTGGGCACGACATTGTCGCCGATCTTGCCGTGATCGGTATCGGCGCCGTGCCGGTGACCGGACTTGCCGCGGAGGCGGGGCTGACCATCGACAATGGTGTCGCCGTCGACGCCGAGCTTCGCACCAGCGACCGGGATATCTTTGCAGCCGGCGATTGCTGTTCGTTTCCGCTCGCTATCTATGGCGGCCGGCGCGTGCGGCTGGAAGCCTGGCGCAATGCGCAGGAGCAGGGCGCACTCGCCGCAAGGAACATGCTTGGCGCCGGCGAGGCGCATTCGGCGGTGCCTTGGTTCTGGTCAGATCAGTACGGATTGACCCTGCAGATCGCCGGCCTGTCGGACGAAGGCCGCAGCATCGTTCGCCGCGACGTTGGCGACGGCGCCTTCATCCTGTTTCATCTGGCCGAGGACGGCAGGCTGGTTGCGGCAAGCGGCATCGGCCCCGGCAACGCGGTCGCCCGCGACATCAGGCTGGCAGAGATGCTGATTGCAAAGCAGGCAAAGCCGGCGCCGGAAGCGCTAGGCTCGCAAACGGTCAAGCTGAAGTCGCTGCTGGCGGCGTGAGCTGAGGGCGTGGATAGTTGGCCGAACGCGTTTGGCTAAAACAGCGCTTTCAGCTCCGGCAGCTTGTCGTTGATCAGCCAGCCATAGTAATTTTCCTCAGGCAGTTTTTCCGGCTCGCCCGCAGCGCGGCGCTTGTCGTTCTCGGCCTTCAGCGCATAGGCGCGCTGTTCGGGGCTGCCGACATTGTAGAGCGTCGACGTGAGGCCGGGATTGCCTGAGATGTCGAAGCCGGCAATGCTTCTATAGGCGTCGATCGATTTCCGGATCGTTGCTGCGACATAAGGCAGTGTCAGGTCAGGATCCATGATGGTCTTGTAGACCGCGTTGGGGTCGCTGACGTCGAGTTCCGGCAGGCCGGAAACCTTGTGCACGAGGTCGCTCATTTCCAGCGCCGTCAACGGATTGAGCTGGCCAAGGCCAAAAGTCTGGCCGGCATAATAAGGTTGGAAGAAAGTGGCACCGAAGCGGTCGTCGGGGAAGCTCTCGCCGTTGACGGTCTTGCCGCGGAACGACCGGTTCCACACCTGCTCGCGGCACTCCCATAGGTCGTAGCTATCGGACTTCCCGGCGCATTTGGCGAATTGCGGCCGCAGCACGAAATCGGTGATGTCCTCGCCGTCATAGGCGAAGGAGAGCTTGCTCGATAAATACGAGATCGCCTTGACGTAGTAGGTCTGCAGCCGGTCGTAGGCATCGACATTGTAGGTGTGCTCGCCGACGATGGCGCCGACGATATGCATTGGGTCGATGCCATAGGCCGCGGCTGCCTGCTTGATCTTGCCGCGCAGCGCGGCATCGTTCTGGAGCAGCGCAAAGACTTTGCGGTATTTCGCCTGGAAGGTGGTGTTGGTCGCCTGGGTGCGCCGGCTCGATGCGCCCGGTATGTCAGGCTGCTCGGTGTTGCGGTTGCCCGGCGGCACCATCGTTGCCGCTTGCGCGGCGAACATGGCTGTCGCCAGCGTCAGCCCCAAAATGACGAGGATCAGTTTTTTCATGCGCCACCGCCCAAATAATCGGCGGCAAACTAGGTAATGCTCCACCGGGAGTCGAGAGACGCCTGCACCGGACGGCACGAAAGCTTGCCGGATGCTTCCATTTGGCCACACCTCCGGAATGCCGGGCTGAATTTGACGGAGGCCGGGAGTAATTCCCCGGCCTCTTGGAGAATCAAGAGTCTCCTACAAGATGAAACGCGACAAGTCCGTGTTTCTGGAGAGGTCGCCGACATGCTTCTCGACATAGGCGGCATCGATTGTCACCGAGGTGCCGTTACGGTCCGGCGCGTCATAGGAGATGTCGTCCAGCACCCGTTCCATCACCGTCTGCAGCCGCCTGGCGCCGATATTCTCGACGCTGGCGTTAAGGTCGACGGCGATGCCGGCCAACGAATCGATCGCGTCATCGGTGAAGACCAGGTCGACGCCTTCGGTCTTCATCAGCGCGATATATTGCTTGATCAGGCTGGCTTCGGTCTCGGTGAGGATGCGGACGAAATCGTCCTTCTCCAGCGCCCGCAGCTCGACGCGGATCGGCAGGCGGCCCTGCAATTCCGGCAGCAGGTCGGAGGGCTTGGCGACGTGGAACGCGCCCGAGGCGATGAACAGGATATGGTCGGTCTTCACCGGTCCATATTTGGTCGCAACCGTGGTGCCTTCGACCAGCGGCAGCAGGTCTCGCTGCACACCTTCACGCGAAACACCAGCACCGATGCCGCCTTCGCGCGAGGCGATCTTGTCGATCTCGTCAAGGAAGACGATGCCGTCATTCTCGGTCGATTCGAGAGCCCTGCGCACCACTTCGTCCTGATCGAGCAGCTTGTCGGACTCGTCGCTGATCAACAGCCCGTAGGACTCCTTGACGGTCGTCTTGCGCAACTTGGTCTTCTTGCCGCCCATCGCCTTCGACAGCATGTCGTTGATGTTGAGCACGCCGATATTGGCGCCCGGCATGCCGGGGATCTCGAAGCCAGGCATGCCGCCATTGCCGGTATCGGCCACTTCGATCTCGATCTCCTTGTCGTCGAGCTCGCCGTCGCGCAGCTTCTTGCGGAAACTGTCGCGGGTGGCCGGGCTCGCCGTCTTGCCGACGAGCGCTTCGAGCACCCGTTCCTCGGCGTTGACGTGGGCACGCGCCTTGACGTCCTCGCGCATCTTCTCGCGCACCAGCCCGATGGCGATCTCGACCAGATCGCGGATGATCTGCTCGACGTCGCGGCCGACGTAACCGACCTCGGTGAACTTGGTGGCCTCGACCTTAACGAAAGGCGCACCGGCAAGGCGCGCCAGGCGGCGTGAAATCTCGGTCTTGCCGACACCGGTCGGGCCGATCATCAGGATATTCTTCGGCATCACCTCTTCGCGCATCTGGCCCTCGAGCTGCTGGCGGCGCCAACGGTTGCGCAAGGCAATCGCCACCGCACGCTTGGCATCTTTCTGGCCGATGATGAAGCGGTCGAGTTCCGAAACGATTTCGCGGGGAGAGAAGGTGCTCATATCACTAAATTCCACTTTGCCACTGCCGAATGGACTCGAATGGATGCAGCAGCATGATCACGTTGAGTGTCAGATTGTCCCGGATGAGATAGCCGACACCGAATTCGAAGATGAGGGCGAGGGTGACGATCACCCATATAGGAAGCCTTCGCGCCATGACAAACCCCAGCACCATGGCCAGCGTGTCCGACACCGAATTGACAATGCTGTCTCCATAATAATCGAGCGAGATCGTGCCAGCGCGGTAGCGGTCGATGATGAAAGGACTGTTCTCGAGCAGCTCCCAGCCGCCCTCGATGACGACCGCAAACGCCAGCCTGAGCCCGATCGGCGAGCGCGGGAAAAGGAACCACGCCAGCGCATAGAACAGGAAGCCGTGAATGATGTGCGAGAAGCTGTACCAGTCGGAAATATGCTGGGAATTCTCGGAGCTTTGCACGATGCCGTGCCACAGCTTGACATAGCCGCAGGTACAGATCGGCGTCCGCCCCATGCCGTAGAGGAACCCGGCCTGGAAGATGACCAGGCCGAGAACCAGCAGGAGCCCCATTCGCCAACTGTCTTCGTAGGCCGAGACGGTTTTGTCGCTGGATACGCTCATGCTGCTATTGCCCCTCTTCTGCGTCACCCTGTCCGGCATCACCCTCTGGGGCATCAATGGCCATCAGCACGGCATCGCCATATTCCGACTTCCTGCGATCGATAGCCGTAAAACCGGCCTTTTCATAGGCACGGATAGCCCGTGCATTGGCGGGGTCCGGGTCGATGATGACGCGCGGCGTACCTTCCTCGAAAAGCTGCTCGACGAACTGCCGGACGATCGCGGAGCCGTGGCCGACCCCGACAAGCTCGGGCACGCCGATCGACAGATCGATGCCGAGCGTGCCGAACGGCTGGTCGCTATAGGGATGGCCGTCCTCCAGATGCGGATCGTAGCTCTGCAAATAGCCGATGGGCTTTCCGTCCAGCTCGATGATCAGCGGCTCGACCGAAATGCTGTCGATATGCTCGCGGATCTCCGCAATCTCGGTCTCTGGGTCGTCCCACCACTCGGCGACATGCGGCTCGGCAAGCCAGCCGGCGATCATCGGCAGGTCCCTCTGGGTCACCGGCCGAAAACCATAGCGGAGGCTCCGCTCAGGCGGCATCGAGGGTTTCGACGACGAAGTTGTTGTTTGTGTAGACGCAAATGTCTGACGCGATCTGCATCGCCTTGCGGGCGATCTCCTCTGCGCCCTTGTCGCTGTCCATCAGCGCGCGTGCCGCTGCCAGCGCGTAATTGCCGCCGGAGCCGATGGCCATGACGCCAAATTCGGGCTCCAGCACGTCGCCGGTGCCGGTCAGCGCCAGCGACACCGACTTGTCGGCCACCAGCATCATCGCTTCCAGCCGCCGCAAATAGCGGTCGGTGCGCCAGTCCTTGGCAAGCTCGACGCAGGCGCGTGTCAGCTGGTCGGGATATTGTTCGAGCTTGGCTTCGAGCCGCTCGAGCAGAGTGAAGGCATCGGCGGTGGCGCCAGCGAAACCGGCGATGACGTTGCCGCCCTTGCCGATGCGGCGCACCTTCTTGGCGTTGCCTTTCATGATCGTCTGGCCGAGGCTGACCTGGCCGTCGCCGGCGATCACCACCTTGCCGCCCTTGCGCACGGTCAGGATGGTCGTGGCATGCATGGTGAGTTCATTCGACATTTCCTGCTCCGACAAGCACCGATCCCATCGAGGCGATCGGTGCGTTACGAGTGACTTGATCGGCCATATGTATGCATAGGCCGGACGATTGCAAACCGGCCATCCGCCGGGCCGGATAGTGCTCCGCAGCGGTAACTGGCAATCGCCGGATCATGCTGCTAGAAGGCTTTCGTTTTCAGGCCTGTGAACGCCTGACGTGCAAATCTGAAACAAGGATGAGGTCATGGCGCCCCGTTCCGCCGAGATAAGCCGCAAGACCAGGGAAACCGACATCTCCGTGTCGGTTCAAGTCGACGGCTCGGGCAAATCCGACATTTCGACGGGCGTCGGCTTCTTCGACCATATGCTGGACCAGTTGTCGCGCCATTCGCTGATCGACATGACCGTGAAGGCCAAGGGCGACCTGCATATAGACGACCACCACACCGTCGAGGATACGGGCATCGCGCTCGGCCAGGCGCTGGCCAAGGCATTGGGCGAGCGGCGCGGCATCATGCGCTACGCCTCGATCGACCTCGCCATGGACGAGACACTGACGCGGGCGGCAATCGATGTCTCCGGCCGGCCTTTTCTGGTCTGGAATGTTTCGTTCTCGTCGCCGAAGATCGGTACGTTCGACACCGAGCTGGTGCGCGAATTCTTCCACGCGCTGGCGCAGAATGCCGGCATCACGCTGCATATCACCAATCATTACGGCGCCAACAACCACCACATCGCCGAGACCTGCTTCAAGGCCGTGGCGCGTGTGTTGCGTTCGGCACTTGAGCGCGACCTGCGCCAGCCGGACGCGGTTCCCTCCACCAAGGGATCCCTGAAAGGGTAACGCCATGGCCATCTATGTCGTGATGGAGCCGCCAGGCCGCGGTGAAAGCGTGGACACCACCTTTATCCGTGACGGCTTTGCCTGGCTCGGCTTCCTGGTGCCGCCGCTGTGGCTGGCCTGGCACCGGCTGTGGGTCGAGGCGGCATTGGCGTTTGTCGCCATGGGCCTGCTCTCGATACTGGGCGAAAGGCTGGACCTGGAAACAGCCGGCTCGCTTTTATCCTTCCTTGTCATGCTCTTTGTCGGGCTGGAGGGACAAGGCTTGCGAATTGCAGCCCTGCGCCGTCGCGGCTGGCATGAATGGGGCGGGGGGGGGGGCGCCCGCCCCGCCGGCCCCCCCCGCACCCGAAGGGTTTTTGTGCCCGGCGGGGGTGGGGTACGCAAAACAACCAGCCCGGATGGTACACCCACACCCACAAAACACCCCCGCCCCC